>JACUUP010000163.1 GCA_014859225.1 Candidatus Aerophobota bacterium | reverse complement strand
CACAACCCTTCAATCCCCATATCCCAACTGAGTATCTTTTTGTTTTTTCTAACATTGCTTTCTCCTCACCTATTGTTTATTTATTGAGTTAAAATTTCCTTAAATCCCATAATTCTTCACACAAACCATCGCTCAACAAGATAGGGTTTAATCTCCTCAAACTCATCGCAGAGTCGCTCTATTACCTCTTCCGCTTCATAGGTGGGTATATTCCTTGTCTCTATAAGAAAGGAGGCACATCTACCAAAGTAAAGGGGGACAAGCGAGCTAACTAACCTGCTCACTATGCCTTCTTTGATAGATGATACATTTTTTTCCGTGTTTTTGTAAGCTATGGCAAAATCATACACTACCTTTACCCAGGTTTGTATGGGAAATTTAAATTTCTTTAAGGGGAAAGAGGCAATTTTTTGAATTTCCTCCACCCTCTCCTCAGGTAAAATCTTGAGCCAGTAATCTTTATTTTCTTCAACACCAGCTTTAAACTTTTCCATCATTGTTTTCAGATTTACCGGCACAGGTTCAGGGGGGACCTCGGAACGAAATCCATAAATAGCAGTAGGCCGAGAGCCAGTAATAGCTCTCCATTTATCCTCATACTGGGTCATAAGGTAAAAAAGAGTGCCTACAACCTGCTGAAACATAGGACCAAGAGACTTAGCCGGATCTTTTGTATCATGAGTTTTAGCTCCTAAAAATGACTGACATATTTTAAAGCCCTCATTGATAGCAATTGTGCTCATCCATATATCTATTCCATAACGGGCAACATCTGTGCCCCAGACATCTTTGCTCAAGAAAGTTTTTACTATCCGCCGGGAAAATCCAAAATCTCCCCCGATGGGTTGCCTTACCCTTTTTCCGTATAAGGCTCGGGTGAGAGGATAAACTACGGAGTTGGTAATTGTCCCATCATATTTGTGACGGAAATAAAGCGGGGCAACATAATCATACCCCTTAATGAGGATAGGTCCTGCCAGAAGTTCCACCCATTCGGGAGTTATGCTTCTAAGGTCTGAGTCAACCACTACACAATCATCAACATTCAACTGGACTGCCGCCTCAAATATCGCCTTAAAAGCACTACCTTTCCCGGGGATACCGTGATAAGGGGTAGCTAAGGTGCGTACCGGGTGCACGGGGTGTTCCACAAAGATAGTATCTAAATCTGCGTATACACTTGTTTCTTGAACAATTTCCCTTGTTTTATCAGTTGAGCCACCATCAGAGTTCATAATGACAGCTTTGTGCCTGGGAAAATACTTAGCAAGACCATACTGAAGAGCTCTAATTATATGACCAATAGTTCTTTCGTTATTGTAGCTGGGAATCCCAACCAGAATATCAGCTTCCCCAATCTGCTCCAGCTTATCTTTTGCCTCCTCGTTAAGGGCGCTAAGAATAGTTTTGTCAGTCATTTCACAACCTCTACCCTTCTTTTATCATCGTATTTTATTAAAAATAACACAAGCCTCAAAAAAATCAAGCCTCAAACCTTATTTCACTTTTGGGTTTGACATTTCAAACACAGACAATTACAATAACACAAGATTAGAAAGAAAAAGCTTGAGGAGAAAATGCAAAAAGAAAAATCTATACTGGTAATAGGTAGTATCAACATGGATTTTGTGATAAAAGCAGAAAGAGTTCCAAGGACAGGGGAAACCTTAATGGGCTCTGGTTTTTCCACAATTCCGGGAGGAAAAGGAGCCAATCAGGCAGTGGCAATGGCACGCCTTGGTGGAAAAGTTATCTTTGCAGGATGCCTGGGAAATGATTCTCTCGGGCAAAAACTTAGAAGAGGGCTGGAAAAGGAGAAAGTGATTACAGATTATTTAACTGTAGATAAAAACGAGCACTCAGGGGTTACCATGATTATTATTAATAAAGATGGGGACAACAGTATTGTCCTTGATGCTGGAGCTAATATGACCTTTTCTCCTGAGAAAGCAGACCCGCTTAAAGAGATTCTTGCTGAGGTGAGCATTGTTCTCTCTCAACTTGAAATACCAATACAGACGGTTGATTTTATCTTCAGTGAGGCAAAAAAATTAGGGATAACAACTGTACTTGATGCAGGGCCGGCAAGAGCTCTTCCCGCATCTCTTTTGCAAAGAACAGACATCATTTCTCCCAATCAGACAGAGCTGGAAGCACTGGTAGGTAAACAGATAAATAGCCTGGATGAGGCAAAAAAAGAGGCGGAAAAACTCCTCAAATGGGGAATAAAGGCTGTTATACTAAAATTAGGCGAGAAGGGGTCCTATCTTTTAACAAAAAGGGATAAACTTTACTTTCCTGCCCTTAAAGTAAAAGTTGTAGATACAACTGCTGCTGGAGATGCCTTTATGGGTGCTTTGTGCCTGAGTTTAACTCAAGGAAAATCCTTCTCTGAGGCGGTAGAGTTTGCTAACCTATGCGGGGCATGTGCTGTGACCAGATTAGGTGCCCAACCTTCCCTTCCCACCCCTGAAGAGATAAACAGGCTAAAAGGAAAGCTTGAAAAATAAGCTAACCCATCAAATACCAGCACCTTTATTCAATATTGGCATGTCTTAAATCTATTTCCTCAGGCGACTTGGAAGTCCTTGCTACAAGCTCACATACGATACCGTAAAAGAGGACAAAAATGTTCATGCCAAAAAGGGCGCCAGACATATTTTTGTGTTTTTTATCTCCCAGTAAAGATAACACGGAAAAATGGACACTTTCACTTTTATCAGGCACAAATAAGGTAGTATCAGCAAGCTCGCTCAAGGAAGAGTTGGCTGAGGAGGTAATTGCCACCACTTCTACTCCCAGATTTTTTGCCTTTCTTGTCAGGGTAACAACTGTTAAGGTTTCACCCGATTGGGAAATACTCACCAAAAGGTCAGCTTCCCCTAAAGAAGGAGTCACAACCTCACCAATCACATAAGAAGAAAAACCAAGCTGAGATAGCTTCATGGCTAAAATTTTGCCTATTAATCCTGAGTGCCCTGCTCCCAGAACAAAGATTTTCTTTGCCTTGAGAATCTTATCAATCACCTTCTCTACCTGCATCTCATCAAGTTTTTCCATGCATAGAACAAGATTTTCCGCCACTTCCCTAAATATAATTTTTGTTCGCTGCATACACTCCTCCCCTAATAAACAAACAAGAAAATTAATGGAAAAACTTAACCTACATATTACTTAAAAATGACAGAGTTAGAGATACTATTGCTTTCTAAGCTCACCGATTGCTTCATCAATAATCATCTTTGCTATGAAAAGCTTACTCACGTCATGCAAAGCATTTAATGATTTCTCTGTTTCTTCCAAATCAATTAGTTTTTCTCTGTAAGCCCTAACGATAATTCCTACAGAACCATGGACTTCAAATCCTAAGCTTTTTCCAATTTCTCTGGCATCCAAATCATCAGTTAGA
>JACUUP010000162.1 GCA_014859225.1 Candidatus Aerophobota bacterium | reverse complement strand
ATTTCCAGATTTTTATTAAGCCGTTTTTTCACTACGTCTATTGTCTCTAAGAGCCTGCTGAGTCCCTGCAGGGCCAAAAACTCTACTTGTAGAGGTATATAGATTTCTTGTGCTGTAGCAAGAGCATTGAGGGTTAAAAGTCCTAAACTGGGAGGCGAATCTATTAATATGTAGTCAAAATCCTTCAATTTCTCCAGGGCTTTCTTTAGTAAAAACTCTTTGCCTGCTATTCCCGAAAGTTCCATTTCTGCCCCTGAAAGGCTAAGGGAGGAAGGAATAACCCTAAGCTCGTTCCTCTCTATCAAAATTTCTTGCCAGGCAACCTCTCCTTTCATAAACTCATAAATACTTTTGTCCAACTCATGAGCCGGTATTCCCAAACTGTAAGTAAGGTGAGCTTGAGGGTCTAAATCTATAAGTAGAACTTTTTTCTTTAACTTGGTAAGCCCTGCCCCTATATTAACAGTGGAGGTTGTTTTGCCTACCCCGCCTTTTTGATTAATCAAAGCTATTATCTGCATAAGGTTGAGCCTTTAATGTAAACATAGCAAATAAAGTAAACAATGTAAACTATGTATACGCTATTTACTTTGTAATTTATTACTCTTTCCTGTTCCATCTTTAAAGTTGAGAATTGCCATTTTATGCATTAGGTTTTTATGACAAGTGTTGTTGAATTTCACTTAAAGGATCATCCCAGTATTTTGTATCAACATTCTCTAAAAATATCTTCACGACTTTGCACAAGTCAGCTCGAATTGGCTCAAAATCCCATTCCTTTTCTTGGGAGGTTCCATACTTTCGTGTATAAGTGAGGTACATTAGTTCTTTATTTGCACGTTGACTCATTTTCTTTATCAAGCAAGTTTCCGGTGGTCTTTCGGTCTTCCATTTATTAAAATCGCTAACAAAATCAACTGGATGCGCATCATCCTTTTTTCTGGATTCACTATAAAAGAATTCTCTTAGAAGCCTGCCATGTACCAATGCATGCTCCATGGCTAAATTTTTGTAGGCTTGTTCCTTCCCCAATGATTGAAATTCACACAATATATTAACAGCAGACAGCAACATGCAGACTTCATAATAAAAATATTCATTTAAAAACCGTTTTTTCTCATCATCACTTCGGTTAGTTGGTTGGATTATCCCCTTTGACATTGGCATAACTCATTGCCCTTTCTTATTTTAAATATCTCTGAAGCTCCCTATAAATTTCTCCCTTCGCTATCTATTTTACCTTTACATCAAACCCTAAACCTTCCAAGACCCTATAAGCATCCATAGAGGTAAACCCAATGGGTGGTATGCCACATACTACTTCTATAACTTGTTTAATTGGATAATCCTTCCCTGATATGGAAACGTAGTATTTATTGACCCTATCAGGTTGTTTTCCACTCATGCGAGCCACAATATCGCTTTTCTCGATGCTGAAAGGTTTCCCTCGAATTATAAACTGCATTAAACACCTCCACCACTATCACTTATTACACCTAATATAAACAAATTAAAAATTACGTCAAGTAGCAATTTTATTTTTTTAAAATGGTACGTTTGATTTGGCGGGAGTGTCCTTTACTCATTGAGATACTGGTGACAATAGAGGAAATGATAAAAAGATTTTTGTGACCAGCAGAGGAGCCTGGCAACTGTTTACATAGCAGGAGAAAGGAAAAATAAGACATGGGCTCAATAGGCCTGCAAGTAAAGTTGTTTCTAAACTCTTTTTCATGGCCTTACTCCTGTTTCTCCCCCCTTTATTTAAATAGGGGACGCAAGCATAACCTTGCCCTCCCCAATGTTCCCCCAAAAACCCCTCTCTGGTGCGATTTAATGAGCTATCTCGTAGCATTTCCCTATTCTTCCCTTCATCTCCCCTCACATGCCCCAAAGCGTGCGTATTGACGTTTACCCTTTCAGGTGTGGTTAAGATTTCTTGGCTATTCTTCCCCCTGGTATGTAAACAAATCAACAAATCATTAAGTTTACAAATCACCTTATAAACTTTATTGCCATGCCTCTTATCAAATTTAAAGGGAATTGATAGCCAGTAACCATAGTTTGCGTTATTCTGATTATTGCATCAATATTACCATATTTTGAATATGCTTGTTCCCTCAAGGTAAACTCAACCTCTGCTTTTCCATCTAAAGGATTAAATTTATGTTCTACAATTCCCAGTTCAATATAGGATTTTGTCGGCTCTCCTTGCATTAACTCTATTTTCTCAATTTTCACCAATATATCCCCAGAATAGGCAGCTTTGCGTTGTTGAACGCATCCTGAAGTAAGAAAACTAAGACAAACTATAGCCAACGATAAAAGAATATAATTTTTCCTCATCTTTATTGCTCCTTTTTTAGCGCCCATTTTTTCTTCCCTTTTTGGCCAATCTCCGGTAAACTTTGCTTAAAAAGTCCACTTTATTCCTCCCATAAGACCAAAGGGATAGTGATAGCTAATACTAAGATAACGCTTAGGGTCCAATTTATAATTCAGTGAAACCATATAACTTAAATATCCTTTATATTTTTCTTTACCCCAATACCACCCAGTAGCGGTTGACCACCATATATCGACAACTTTTATTTGTGTATATCCTACTCCCCCTTCCCCAATAATATTGTTAGTCAATTGATACCCACCCTTTACATGGAGTCCAAACCCTGTTTCTTTGTTATATTTTTTCCTGTATTCCCACCAATCAAACGGCTCATTTTCAAAGGGAATGTATTCGGGGGGATTTTCACCTACAAACCAAAGAGACAATCCGCCACCATGATATATTTTAGGAACTTTTGATGGCCTCATATAACTAAAGGAAACAGCCGCTCCTCCTACTTCTAATCCCCACATTGCATCGGCGCAGTATACAGGGACAGCAGTAGACATTAGCATAAAAGTTACTAACGGGATAATTAATAATAACAGGGTTGCTTTCTTCACTTTTCTTTCTTCCTCGCATAATTAGAATACCAAAATTATTCCACCGCTATCTTATCCTTAATGTTATTAAACATCCCCTCACCTATTCCGTCCACTTTCATTATTTCTTCTATAGATTTAAAGGGACCGTGTGTGTCTCTGTAGCTTATTATTCTATCTGCCAATGTTTCACCTATACCTGTAAGGCTCATAAGCCAACCTTTGCCGGCAGTATTAATGTTTATCTTCTCACCTATCGGTGGAGCTCTCTCGTGTTCTTCTTGTACTTCAGGAGTAGCTCCCGGATAATGCTGCATCCAGAGCCGGTTAAATTTAACAAGGTGAGCGTCCAGGACATCTTCATCTCGGATGATAAAAAAGTTCTCATCGCTGTAATAGGTAGCATTGGCTGAATAATTGTAAATTCCGGTAAGGACCACATCATCAGCCATCAAAGCTTTAATGTGCATGTAGCCCCTGCTTTTCCCG
>JACUUP010000161.1 GCA_014859225.1 Candidatus Aerophobota bacterium | reverse complement strand
AACAAGTGTAACGAAAGCGGGTGACATCCTTGCTCCTCTACATCAATCAGTTTAAGTTTATAAGAATTTTTGTTTATTTTTATAGGCAGCCAAAATTTCGCCAAAGTAAACTCTATGATAATCTCCTTGCGGGTAAAAGTCAGGCGGAATATCAGGAGCAAGTTCGGCGGGAATCACATTATTTTTGTGCACCACCCGACATTCGTAAAATATCCTGCACTCTTTGATAATGGGGGAAACGACCTTTTTTGCCGGAAGCACGGTCAAATTCTTTTCTTTAAATTTGTTGCGGTCTCTTCCTGATGTGCTGCCACAAAAAGTAACAATTTCTTCCATATCCTGTGTTGGAACATTTACCGTGAACTCTCCTTTTTTTTCTATAAAACCAAAGGTGTAACGAGAAGGTCTAACCAGCACAATAAATATGGGTTTTCCCCAGATGATGCCCGCAGTACCCCAGCCAATAGCCATAACATTAGAACTTCCTGTATCCCCGGATACAAGAAGCAAACCTATCTTACCCATTATCTCGTAAGTTTCTTGCAGGTAAGCTGTGAAACCGGTGTTTATTTTTTCCATTTCATCCTCCCTGATTTAATTATTGAATCGGGTTCTTCTCTCTGATTACTGTTAGAATTATACATCTATAGAATGTAGATGTCAAACTTGACCGAGCGCAAATTCAATTTATTTATTCTATCATTTGACATAACGTTTTAATTTTGCTATTTGCTGCTCGTTGCCAAGCACAATGAGTATATCCTCAGGGTTAATCTTCTCGGTAAAGGAAGGATTAAATTGAAATCGCTCCATTTGTTTTCTTTTTATAGCAATAACAATGAGCCCTGTTTCCCGGGGAATATTTGCCTCGCCTAAGGTTTTTCCGGTGAGTTTCGAGCCCTGTGGTATCTCTACCTCTTCAAGATTGAGCGTGAGTTCACCTGCACCTGTTAAAACGTCAAGAAAAGATACAACGTGGGGCCTAATAGCTAACGATGCCATCCTGAGAGCAGCAACAACATCGGGCAATATAACAGCATCTGCTCCGGCAACTGTTAATTTTCTCTGGGTTTGTTCCCGGGTGGCGCGGGAAATTATCCTTAAATTTGGATTGATGGCTTTTGCTGATGTAACTAAAAACAAGTTGTCAGCATCCGAGGAAAAGGTTATAATCAAACCTTCTGCTCTATCTATTTTTGCTTTTTTTAAAATATCCTCATTTGTAGCATCACCCTCTACATATATAGTTCCTGGATATTTCTCCAAAATTTTTTTCATTTGTTCCTGCTCTTTTTCTATAAGCACAAAAGAGACTCCTTTTTTGTTGAACTCCTCCATAATTTTTTCTGCAATCTCGCCTGCACCACAGATAATGTAGTGATTTATTGTTCTATTAAGTTTTTTTTCCATTTTTCTTAATCTCCTCATCTCTTTAAATTTAAGTTCTACCAGGAAACTGCTCACCAGTCCAATCATTACCGCTAAAGTTCCGTAGCCGCCAATAACCAAAAACACGGTAAAGACTCTCCCCTGATGAGAGAGAGGATGCACTTCCTGGTAGCCAACCGAGGTTAAAGTTATGGCGGTCATATAAAGTGAGTCAAATAAGGACCATTCCTCGATTACCACATAGCCCACCATTCCCACAAAAAACATACCCGCTATTAATGCTATTGCAATTAAAAGTTTCATTTATTTTCTGAATATTTTTTCATATAACTCAATGTAAGCCTTAGCGGTTCGTTCAATATTAAATCGCTTAAAACTTTCTCGCATAATTCTTTTTTGCACAAAATATCTGAATTTTTCACCCTTGCGGTAAAAATGTATCGCCTCACTTATTTCATGGTAAAGCTCTTCAGGAAGAAAATGCTCAAAAACAAAACCGTTGCCAATTAAACCATTATGAGATAGCTTTTCAACTGTATCTGCCAATCCTCCGGTTCTTCTCACTATGGGCAACGTTCCATACCGGGGAGCCTCAACCTGGGGAATGCCACACGGTTCGTACAAAGATGGCATAAGTATGAAATCAGAGGCTGCTTTTCCAATCTGACTTAATTTTCTATTAAATGCTTTATAGCTTATTCTTTTAGGAAATTCACTCTGGTATTTTTTTATCCTTTGGATAAGTTCCAGGTCTCCATTTGCTACCACTGCTATCTGTAAGTCTTCTTTTTTGTATGCGCTCATCAATTGGGGAATGATTTCAAGCAAGAGTTCAAAACCTTTTTGGGGACGAGTAATCCTTGAGGGCCAGAAAAAAAGAGGTATATCAATATTTACTTCAAGCTCCATCTCTCCTTGAAAATACTGCTTGTTTTTGTCTTTCCCTTCTTTTAAATCTACAATAAGAGGATTTCCTGTTCTCTGGTGCCAGTAATTTTGAACAATCAAGTTGTCTTTTCTCGGGTCTGCATTAATAGCCGGTGCATTGAGAATACCTGCTGCACGACCCTCTTCGTAGCGGATTCTTATAACTTCTCGCATATGCTCTGGAATTACATTATGTTCCATAAAATATCCCTGTACTATTTCTTTCAAGAAAGTGGGAGAAACGGTATTTATGAAATCTGCTGCCCACAGCCCCGAGGTCATAAAGTCTACTTCGTTTTTTTCGTAATTTTCCTCATATGAGCCGTAAACATCAGGATGTTTCTTGAAGTAAAGGTGCTTCCAGAAATGTTTTATATCTATGCTATGTTTTTGAAGACCCTTTGGCCACTGGTAAAAGGTAAAGATATTATGAAATGTCATCAAGCTTTTTATCCCTTCAACTTTAGCCGCAGCCGGGATTAATCCCGTCATCCAGTCATTGCAGTGAACCAAAATGTGTCTGGAGCGCAGTTTCAAATCCGGCAAGAGACGTGAAATGATACCCCGTTGAAAAGCATTAGCCTTTCTTAAATCAATTTTATCTAAGTGGGTAGAGGGGTCGCCGTATACTCGGGTGCTGTCTGTAAAAATATCGTCTGTAATGAGATGAACTCTTTTGTAGTCCATTATCTCTCTTTTGAGTATCTCATATTCATCATGACCGATATCGGCTAAAGTTTTGAATAGGCTTCTATATTCAGGCAAGGCAACATGGACGTTTAATCCCAGCCTATCAAATTCAGCAATTAACGCCGCCGAAATATCGGCAAGTCCACCCCCATCACCGGTAGTTATTATATTAGCCAGATTACCCATATTGGGCGGCAGGGAAACTACCTCGGGAGTAGCTACCAGAATCAAGGGACGCCTCGCTTTCTCCTGGTAAGTGCTGGATGCTGTTAAAGAATTTACTATTTGCTCAATACCTGATTTAATCTCTCTCCAGAGGGATAACTCATCAGCTTTATCATCCTCAATGTATTTTTTTCTGTAACTATCCACCTTTTGAATAAGACCGTTTCCCAATTCCTTTACGTTTTTTGGTTGATTTT
>JACUUP010000160.1 GCA_014859225.1 Candidatus Aerophobota bacterium | reverse complement strand
ATATCCAGTTCTTTTTTATTTTGACGATATAAAGAAAAAATATCTGGTTGCACCGCTTTTTATCATCAAGGTGAAATTTATTCGGGAAAACCAGAAACTATACGTGCAAAGAGACGAACAATACCCTGCTTGCGGGATTCAGGCATTTAGCAGGCTTGGCTATCGCACTGAAGAAATTGCTGATATAAGTCAATCCATAGAAAATTTGTTCCGAAGTACTCTTGCTCGCAGTAGAAATTTGGCAGAAAATTGTTTAGATGCCATTCAACAAGAAACCGCTCTCCCGATCAATGAGCCCATAGACCCTGATTATCTCACCAACTCAAAGAAGCTTTCAAAAACTATGGCACCAGGATTATATAATAAAAGCTTACTTTTTGCTGGCGAAAACACTGTTTACAACATGAACTTGCTCCAGGATTTGTTGGAATTAAAAGACAAAAGCGATCTGGATAAAACAGCGCTTTCCTTTATTCTTGAAAAGATCCCCTCAATGAAAGGATTAAAGAAAATGCCGATTCTCCCTTTTCCGGCAAATGAATATCAAGTGGGAGCTCTGCAGGATATATTCCAGCGCAAATTATCTGTTGTGACAGGTCCGCCCGGCACTGGGAAAAGCCAATACATTTCAAATCTATTAATCAATCTATTTCTTGAAGGAAAATCCGTCCTCTTTGTGAGTCATACCAATCCAGCTGTCGATGTTGTCAATCAAAAAATAAACGAGCAATTCAGAAACTTGATGCTGCGAACAGGCAGGAAGGAATTTCGGCAAGATTTGAAAGGAAAGTTCAATGAGTTAATCCTGGATTCGGAAAAAAGAGGGCAAAGCAATATTAACCTCAAGGATGTACAGTTATTATGGAAAACTATTCTTGCACATAGAGAAGCATTATTGGAGCTTGATACATTGGAACAAAGGTTTGAAGAATTATACTATGCTTACAATGATAAAAGCAAGCTGCTCATAAGGTTTAACCTTTTTTCACATTTACTCTTTTCATTGAAAAGGCTTCAGTTATTTGTCAAACTGCGGTTACTTTTAAACAAATTAGGTAAATTTCCTGCTAAATCAGAGATAGAGCAGGAAATAAGAAAATTAGAGAAAAAATTCTACGAGACGTCGAGAAAATTTGTAGCATCTGTTTATCTCAAAAAAATGTTGGGGAGGGGAAGAAATATCGGGAAAGTAAACTCTTTTTTGCATCAAGTAGATGCGAGCAGGTTAAAGAAGGATGGTATCGACAGCGATTTATTCATGGATGCTCTGAATGTTTTGAAAATATGGTCATCTACGTTAAAATCGCTCAGAAGAAGTTTTCCTTTACGTCCCGGGATTTTTGATTACGTAATTTTTGACGAAGCTTCACAGGTTGACTTGCCTTCAGCAGCGCCTGCTCTTTACCGGGCAAAACAAGCCATTGTCGTTGGTGACCCTATGCAACTTACCCATATTGCGAGCATAACCAGAGACATAGATAAAGAACTGGCTAAAATTCATGGTTTAACAGAACGAGAAGATATTTATCCTTCAAGGATACGATACCAGGATATTTCTCTTTACAAATCAGCAGAGAATTCCTTGAATCACAAACCTATTTTGCTAACCAACCATTATAGGTCGGAAGACCAGATTATTGCACTATGCAACCGGACTTTTTACGGGGATCGTCTAAAAATAATGACTTCCCTTAATTACTCGCAGTATCCCCCCAATTTACCAGTGGGTGTTCACTGGTTAAATTGTGAAGGTGAAGTTTACAGACATCCTGGCGGAAGTAAAGTAAACCCCGCTGAGGTTCTCCTGGTAAGTAAAGTTTTTCAAGATATACTGCAAAAAGTATCAGAAAGAAATCTGAGTATAGGCGTTGTAACGCCGTACTCCAAGCAAGAAGATGCAATTGCACAACAAATTATTAAATCAACACCCAATTACTCAGAAATGAAAGACAAGCACAGGATACAAATCCTGACTGCTCACAAATTCCAGGGTTCTGAAAAGGACATAATGATATTTTCTTTAGTCTTGGCATCGCGTGGAAACGGAAATAGTGACCGATGGTACAATATTTATCCCCAAATTTTAAATGTAGCGTTGTCCCGTGCAAAGTATCTTTTATACATTGTGGGTGATAAAAAGTTTTGCCATAGCCGAGGGGGAATGCTGCAAAGGTTGATGAGAACATACGATGATATTAAAAAAGAGGAGAAAGCGGAGGAGTATACCCTTTTTAAACGATTTGACTCTCCAATTGAACGGTTTCTTTTTGAGAAATTACAAGCAATGAACGTTGAACAATTTGGGTATAAACTACTTCCCAAGTTGGTGGCTGCACGATATACCCTTGATTTTGCACTTTTAGGTAAGAAAAAGATCAATATTGAGTGTGACGGATGCCAACATGAAATAATCGAAGGACTGCCAGTATTGGAAGATGTTGAAAGAGATGAATTCTTGAAAAAATTAGGTTGGGAAGTCCTTAGATTTTCTAATCATAAAATTTTGTCTCAACCTGATGTAGTAATCGAGGAAATATTGAAGAATCTGTGAACACAATGTCTCATCTATGAGTAAACAGTTGCTCTGTTCATGCCCAGCCAATTTTCTGGTTTCATGTAATTGTCAAGAGATACGAACTTTTAAGGAGGTTAATAACAATGCATAATTTAAATGCTTGAAAAGGAGGTTCTGGCAATGCTCGGAATAGAAGAATTGAAAGAAAGAATTGAGATTACAGAGACAACGGTTGAATGTCCGGTCAGAGGATGTAGTAAAAAAGTGCAAAGGCAAAGAAAAGTATTCAAGCGAGATGAAAGGTTCAAGTGCCCGAGGCATAACATCTACATTTCACCATCAACGTTCGAATATCAACGTGAAGTGGACAATCTTCTCTGGAGTGATGATGCTGATTTAAAATTATTTGAAAAGATTAAGATTGTAAAGCGAGAAAATCGTATTGCACGAGATAATAGTGAGGATGCGGTAACCTGGAACATTTTTAGATTCTTAGAAAATAATCATTTAATAGATGAAGTCTTGCGCCAGTTTGCTGGGATAGCCGTACAAGAACCTGAGGTAATGTACTGGTCCTACGCCCGATCCCAAAACCAATCCTGGGATATGTTAAAGAACGCACGCACAGAATTTGAGATAGTTCCTGCAAAAGGTTCCGAGCCAGATGTTATGGTTGTGGGCAAAGATGCTTTAATGCTGATAGAATCAAAACTGACTGCCTCAAATAAAACTCATCCCTCAAATGCGAATGTAGAAAATAAATATCTAACCGGTGGTCACGGATGGTGGAGTCAAGTTTTCTCATCAGATTTTAGAACAGTTGCGATGGGCGAGGAGAAATATGAATTATCACGTTTCTGGTTACTTGGAACATGGATCGCAGAACAACGAGGCCTAAATTTTTACCTTATTAATCTTGTATTGGCGGAACGAGAACAGGATAT
>JACUUP010000159.1 GCA_014859225.1 Candidatus Aerophobota bacterium | reverse complement strand
CCTATGTAGAGCATTAAAAGCACTTTTTCTTTCTTGAGGTAACATACGGTTTACTCCATAAAGATGTTGTTTCCAGATAGTAAGTTCTTCGGGAAGGTAATCTCTAAGTTGAAGAATCATGGCTCTGGCATCACCAAGCATAAATTTGGCTTTTTTGCGGTTTGCCTGATCTTTGGGAAGCGTCCAGACTTTATCAGTAAAACAATCTGAATAAAGCATTAACTGTTTTATAAATTCCATAGTTTCTGGCCTGGGAGTTCTGTTAGTAACCATCTCTTGTAGCTTTTTATTTCTACCCTTAGGGTGGTGGGTGTAGATAACCCAAGATATAGCATATGGATATATTGATCCTTTAGCTGTGTGGGTACGATATTTCTTCCACATCTTCTCAATCTCGCGTGAATCATCTGATAGGAGGATTGAAAAAATAATTGCAACTTTGGCTGCTTCCTCAATCGCAAGAATTGATAGCACTGTAGTTAGAGCGTACTTTTTGAAATTGAATAGCTCTTCAGCAGCTTCTAATAATGACAATGCGTTTAACCGAGCTATTTGCATTCCAATTGCAGCATCCTTAGGATTGAGTGATCCGACATATGGGCGCAAATGCTTTGGTCTCTTCACGAACCTTTATCCAGTAAAAATTTTTGTATGGATATTGCTCTCCAAATTATCGTGCTAATAAGGATTCAACAATTTTTATTTCTTCTTTAGTCAAGTTGTAGAGATTGTATACCATCTGGTCGATCTGGTGTTCAAGGTCTTTTACGTGTGCTTGCTTGGTGAGATTCTGGAGATAGTCAGGGTCCTGGGTAACAGCGAGGATTTGGTTCACAAGGTCAATGAATAGCTGCTGGTCTTTTTCGGGTATTATAGGGATAGGGAGTTGTTCTACGTATTGTTTAATATGTCTTGCACCTTTAATGGATAAACTTGAAGATATTTGAGAGAAGAAAAAATCACAAACATTTGAGTTTAGAACAGATATCAAATATTTTATATAATTCCCAACTAAGATGTATGCGGTATTTGTTATATAATATTTACTAGCATCATATTGGTATGCCCCTTTTTCTGATATCTCCTGCCATACTATCTTTTCCTTTTCGAATTGTTCATAGTAATCACACCCCCTTAATTCATACCACTTCTTTTTATCGTATTTTGCCTCCCAAACTTGTTCTAATTCACTTTTATATTGTTTCAGGTATTCGTAAATTGCTTCATATCTCGTTATATCTATACCGGTATAAGCGTAAATTAAATAGAATTTCTTAAATCTATAATACCACTTATCCACATCCCTCCCTCGTAAGATAGGTTTTAGTATTTCTAAAGATTTTTTATCTTTACGAACCAGCTCGTTTTTTGTTTTCTCGTCAATTATGAATACTTTATTTAGTCCAGTTGTAATGCCACGATAAATATTCACATCCCAGTCTTTGAGCGGTTTTCCCATTTGCTTAATTTTTTCCTTCAGTTGTAAGATTTTTTCACCTGCAAGTGTCCAGCCTGAATCAATGGGAAGATTTTCTTGCGTCAGTTCTGCTTGTTTTTGTTTAATGTAACAGGTCAAATCATTGCCGGTAAAATCTGTGGAGATGCTCGCGTAAGGAAGTTTATACTCTCTTTCGGGCTTTTTCTTCTGAAAAAGAAGAATGTTCGTATCAACCGTTGCTGTGAATACCTTGTGTCCACCAAAATCAATGAGGTTTCTAACGGTTGTTCGTTCCTTGAAGAAGCGGCGAAGGTTTTTCCCATATTTTGCCCGCATCCACTTGTTGCTGGAGATGAAGCAGGAAACGCCATTTAGTGCAAGAATGTTGTAGGAGAGCTCGTAGAAGTAGGTGTAGAGGTCAGAGGTTGCATTGTAGACCTTGAATCCAGCTTTTTCAAAAAGTGGTTTTAAGTTTTTTATTGCTTCCTGCCTTACATACGGTGGATTGGCAAGGACGATATCAAAGCCGCCTTTTTCAGCAAATACTTCGGCAAAGTAGAGCTTCCAGGGGAAAAATGGTCTTATTTTCTGCTTGCTGGTAAATTCTTTGAGCTGTTTTTCTATTTCTGTTAAATTAAAGCCGTGTTTTTTTGAAAACTTCTCTTTTTCTACTCTTGTATATTCTTCTCGTGCTTTCGGGTTGGGAATGCGCTCAGCTCGCTTTTCTATCTGCTCAAAATCAGCGTATTTTTTCTTGAGCCTTTCTTCAAGGATTCGTATCATCAACTCTTCTACTTCTTCTCTTAGCTCTTCTTTTTTATCCCTCTCTGATTCATACTGAAAACTAATTTTTGTTTGTTCAAATTCTTTCACCAGTGCAGCTTCCTTGTCAAAAGAGATAAAATCAAAAGTTCCATGTGTTTGGGGTTTTAGATTGTCAAAATCAATGCCGAGAAACTCTGAGATTAAGCTATTTCCCTGCATTATCTTGAAATCAAGGTTTGGCAGAGCCTGGATATCCCAGTTATCTTTTGTTGTATCTATGCTCGCATCTACCAGGAGAGCGATAAAGAAGCGAAGCTTGGCAATTTCCACGGCAATTTGCTGGATATCTACCCCGTAAATGCATTTTTGTATGAGGTAGAGCTTGCGACCGTAGTCAAGGTTTTTTTCGCTGAACTGCTTTTCAATATGTTTTTTCAGCTCTCTTTGCACGAGAGGGTCGGGAACATTTGCTTCAACTGCTTTTATCTGGGCTTCTTTCCAGAGAATGCTGTGGGGGTCCAATTTGGAAAGGATGAACACGAGTTTGTTGAGCGCACCCATAGGAAAGGCACCTGAGCCAACCGCCGGGTCAACAATTCGCAAGTTTCCTATGAGCTTCACCATTTCTTTTGACTCTTGCCTGTCAAAGGGGTTTTCCTCGTTTGTGCGTGAAAAAAGAGCATCTAACCTGTTATCTACGGTATGTAGATGAGCACAGTGCGCTTTGAAGTATGCCTTGAGGGACTCTGTCACCATGTAATCAACGATTTCCCGGGGAGTGTAGTAGCTACCGGTTGCTTTGCGGGCAGTAGTTGCTGTTTCCGGGTTGAAACTTGCAAGGAGGTTTTCAAAAACTTTGCCGAGTAGCTCCGGGTCAAGTGCAACATCCTGGTCATCGGGCACATTCTCATCAATGGTGAAATTGAAGGAGGAAAGAATGTCTATGAGTCCTTGCACTTTGTATTGTTTGTTTTTGGTGCCGTATATGGCGTTTAAGTCTGCTATTTGCTGTTCGCTGAAAAAGAGAAAATTGGGAAGTTTGGGTTGATATTTCTTGATGTCGGTAAAGCCGTCAAGGTAGCGTCCGGTAGCCTTATCGTCCAGGCACTCAAAAAGACCGCCGTTTAGGAAGGGAATTTTGCCGAAGTAGCGCTGCATTTCTTTGGGGTTCACGAAGTGTTCCTGGTAGCGGTAGACGTTCTGTTTGCCAAAGTCAGGATTGTAGCCCCTGTAGCCACGAATTTCGGTTCTGAACGTGCG
>JACUUP010000158.1 GCA_014859225.1 Candidatus Aerophobota bacterium | reverse complement strand
CTCCAATGAAAAAAATACTTTTGCCCCAGCCAATCCATGATGCTGGAATGAAGCTATTAAAGGGAAAGGCAGAAACAGTGGTTGCTCCGGATACCTCTAATCAAACCTTGCAAAAACTGGTAAAAGATGCTCATGCCATTATCCTGCGCACAAGACCCTGTGTGGATGAAGATTTAATTTCCCATGCCAGAAATCTTATAATTATTTCCCGCACGGGAGCAGGTGTTGATAATGTAGATATTGAGGCTGCTACAAAAAGAGGAATTTTAGTATGTAACCTTCCAGGAGTTAACGCTTTATCCGTAGCTGAGCACACCGTCGCCTTTATCCTTACCCTGGCAAAAGAGCTAAAATTTATGGATGATTCCATGCGAAAGGAAAACTGGGAAGTTCGGAACAGATACGAGGCAACAGACCTTGAGGGTAAAGTTTTGGGTCTGGTTGGAGTGGGCAAAATTGGCTCAAGAGTCGCTAAAATGTGCCAGAACGCCTTTAATATGCAGGTTATAGGTTATGACCCTTTTGTAGCAAAGAACAGCAAGATAAAAGATGGGGTAAAATTTTATGATAAAATTGATGAAGTTTTTACGAGAGCTGACTTTGTATCTATCCATGTAGCTGGCACTCCTGAGACACACGGACTTGTCAGGGAAAATCTTTTAAGCAAAATGAAAAAAGATGCTTACTTCATTAATACATCAAGAGGAGAGGTGGTAGATGAGAAAGCTTTAATTAAAGCCCTTAAGGAAAGGAAAATAAAAGGGGCAGCTCTTGATGTATTCAGCAAGGAGCCTCCCTCAAAAGATAATCCCCTTTTAAAGATGGAAAATGTTATCCTCTCCCCTCACTCAGCATCCCTGACCAGGGAATGTGCTGTTCGTCTGGCAGAAGGAGCCTGTGAGGCAGTACTTGATATTTTCTCTGGACGCTTGCCAGAAAATGTTTATAACAAAAAACAGCTGGAGCAGGCTGGATTCATTAAAGAAAATAAACTTGTCGTTGGTTCTTAAAATAACACTGTAATTTAAGGATGTTTTTATGAAGAAAAAACCATACACATTAGCAGTTGACATAGGAACCTCTTCCCTGAAAGCTGCTTTATTTGATGAGAGCTTTAACACCCTGTTAACCGAAAAATTTGACTATTCCTACCAAACCTACGGAATGAATGTTCAAGTGGACCCTGAAGATGTCTGGAAAGGCTTCCTTGCGGTAACAAAGAGAATGCAAAGCTACTTAGACAAAGTGGAACTGGTAGTACCATGTGTGTTCAGTCCTGCTTTAATTTCTATGGATGAGGAAGGCACACCCCTTTATCCTGCCATCATCCACTGGGATAGAAGAAGCATCAAACAGGCAAAATGGGCTCTGTCTAAAATAGGTAAAGACAAATTCCTAAAGGTTGCCGGGAATCTTCCCTATCCAGGAGGTATATCTGTAACCAGCATCCTCTGGATTAAAGAAAAACAAATTGATATCTTTAAGAAAACTTTTAAATTTGGCCATATGAATACCTTTTTTGTGAAAAGGCTAACCGGGAACTGGAGCATTGACCCCACCAATGCCTCACTTACCGGTCTTTACAATACGGTAGCTTACTCTGACTGGGATGAAGAAATTGCCAAAGAACTTAAAATTCCCCTGCATAAGCTCCCACCAGTTGTCCCCTCAACCAGGATTGTAGGAAAAGTTAGCAAAAAAGTGGCAGATATAACAGGAATTAAATCAGGAACACCTGTTTTGATGGGCCCAAATGATACATCATCTGCTGCCGTGGGAGCAGGTTGTCTTGAAGAGGGGCAGATTCTTAATCTATCAGGAAGTTCAGAAATTCTTACTATATGCTTGAGAAAACCTATACCCGATGAGAAATATTACCTGCGTACTCATCCCCTTCCAGGCAGATGGCTTATGTTTGATATTACAACAGGGGGGTTTGCCCTTGAGTGGTTTTACTCCCGCTTCTGCAGGGAGATGAGCGAAAAAGAATTTTACGAGGTATATCTTGCGAAAACTTTAAAAAAGAAAAGAGGATGCCCGGTTAAATTTAACCCCCATCTTGCAGGGGACAGAACCAGCTTAATACAAAAAACAGCCTCTTTCTCAGGCCTTACCTTAAGCACAACAAGAGAGGATTGCCTTTACGCTCTCATGGAGGGAACAGTTGGACGCATGAAAAAAACCTTAAATAAAATGGCAAAAAGAATCAATCTGGATAAAACTATTTATCTTACAGGAGGAGGGGCAAATAAAGTTTTAATGGATTACAAGAAAAGAATTTTCCCGGGTTTTGAATTTGTGGTAAAAGAAAACTGCTCCCTTCAGGGTTGTGCCTACCTTGCCCGAATGATACTTGGCAAGCTGTAAATACAAGAATAACTTCTACAAAGATTAATGACGTGCAGTGAAGGAAAATTCAGGATACTCCTGCAGGAACTTATCTATGGCAAGCTGAACATTTTTCCTTTCCTGTAGGCTAAGGGGTAAAAGGGGAAGACGCGGCTCAGCCCCATAAAAGCCGGTATAATCCATGCCTGCCTTTACGCCTGCCACTCCAAACTTTCCCGATACACGCTGGTTAACCCGCAAAATTGCCTGCTGAAGCCTTTTTGCATTTTTCAGCTCATTTTGCTGGAACATCTGATGAAGTCTGTGGCAGGCATGGGGAAGTAAATTAGCCAGGGACAAAACTCCCCCCACTGCCCCCATTACCAGGGATGTAAGAAAAAAATTGGCAGAGCCTGCAAGGATAGAAAAATTTTTCCTATCCACATGGGCAAGAAAAATATTGGGACCGGTTGGTGCACTATCTTTCATTCCTATAATATTTGGATGCTCACTTAATTTAACAACAGCTTTAACTGAAAGCTGCACTCCCCCGGCAAATCCTGGAGCATTATAAAGCATCACAGGGAGAGGAGATTTATCGGCAACAGTTTCATAAAATTTAATCAGTGCCTCATCGCTCATCACTTTCTTGAAATAATGAGGAGTAATAACGCTTGCAATATCAGCTCCCTCCTCGTGGGCTATTTTAGCAAAAGCAATGCTTCCTCGGGCAGACTCGTAGCTACAACCTGCCATCACAAGCTTATCTTTGCCTTTTTTCTTTATGACTTTGCCAAGCACATTTATCTTTTCCTCCTCGTCCAGCATACAGGCCTCACCATTGCTCCCCAGAGCAAAATAACCACGAAGCGGCGTCTTGGAATAAATCTCCATATTCCTCTCAAGCTTTTCCATATCTACATCATCATGGGTAAATGGGGTACATATGGGAGCCCAGATTCCTGATAAATCTTTTTTCATCGCCAAGCTTTTCTCCTTTTGCTTTATTTTTAATTTTTCCTATGTTAGCTTAAATTCGGGCTTTGTCAAGCATTGTGCGTCTCTACTTCAGGAAACTGGGCTACATTTATTGACAGAGGGGAAAAATTCTATAAAATTAACCCCAAAGTAGGAGAAGGC
>JACUUP010000157.1 GCA_014859225.1 Candidatus Aerophobota bacterium | reverse complement strand
TAAAAACCCACCAGGACTCCTTCTTTCCACCCTCTGAAATAGCTCCAGAATATTACCAGGATTAAGAAAAAATCTACAACCCTTCTATTCGCCCATCCAGTTATGAGGAATTGCAGGATTATAGCTGAAATGAGCATAAGTAAGAATAAAAATTTTATTTTCATTTTTTTTGCGCTATTAAAAAAAGCTCTTCTAATTTTCCAAAATCAACGCTTGGCTCTACTTTTATCTGCTGAAAAATATAGTGTGGTTTCTTTTCTATGGAAGATATATAACCTACTATAATCCCTTTGGGAAAAATTTCTCCCAATCCTGATGTAACTACAGCATCTCCTACTTCTATTTCGGCTTTGGTTAAGATGTAGTGTAGGTCGCAAACTTCGGGATTTCCCGTTCCCTGAATTATTCCTACATCTCTTGTCCGTTGGACTCTAATTCCCACCTTACTTCTTTTATCAACAATGAGCATCACCTTAGCTCCGTTAGAGTGAACCTCTACCACTTTTCCCACAAGTCCCTGATGATTAACTACTGGCATTTCATGTACAACCCCATCTTGCCTGCCTTTGTTGATATAGAGCACTTTAAAAAAATCTTCAGGTGAATAGGCTAAAACTTCTGCAGGGATTAAATGAAAAGATGACTGTTTTTTGAAATTTAAAAGCTCTTGCAATCTCAGGTTAGCAGCTTCAATTTCCTCATAGTAGCTTTTCTGTCTAAAGATTAATTCCTCAAGTTCTCTTTTAAGAAGGTCGCTCTCCTGTTTTATCCTTTTTGTCTCTACTATACTCTCAACAAGTTCTAGTAAGGTTTTTTTTGAGTTGAATGATAAAGAATAAAGGAAGCTGCCCAGGAGGTATCCTTTCTCCCGAATACTTATAAATTGGGCAGGGTAGTAACGGGAAAACAGCATAAACAATAAGCTTACGGTAAGAATTGAGCTTGTAAATATCAGTTTTGAGTTAGCTCTTATTTTATTCATTTGCAAAAAAGAGGTTGGTTCTTTGTTTTAAACAGTGGAGGGGGTCACCTCCACTGCAGACAAAATATGGTGATTATCAAGAAGTTTACCCAACCCCAGAGCTACCGCCAGGAGAGGTTCTGGCACTTTCTTTACCGGGAGATTAACTTTCGTTGAGATATATGCATCAAGACCTTTGAGGCAGGCTCCTCCTCCCGTAAGGTATACACCGTTTTCCATTACATCTCCGGCAAGCTCAGGAGGGCACTGTTCCAGGGTCTGTTCTATCATGTCCATGATAGGACTAATAACAGGGTTAAGTATTTTTTCCATCTCTCGGGAGGTGAGCTCTGTTTCCTTTGGGAGTCCCCTGTTCAGCTCCCTTCCTCTAATTTTCATTTTATTTTCTTTCCCATCAGAGCAAAAGTACCCGAGCGTGATTTTTATTTTCTCTGCCATCTGGTCGCCAATGAAAAGATTATGCTTTTCTTTCAGGTATTGAACTATTGTCTGGTCCATTTCATCTCCAGCTATTCTAATGGAGTTACTTATCACCACTCCATTAAGAGAAGTTATAGCAGCCTCACTTGTTCCCCCCCCTATGTCCACAATTATGTTTCCTACAGGCTGGGAGATAGGAAGTTCTGCCCCGATTACGGCTGCTACTGGCTCTTCCACCAGGGATACTTTTCTTGCTCCCACCTCCTTTGCGATATCTACAAGAGCTCTTTTCTCTACTTTCGTGGCTTTAGAGGGCACCCCTATTACAAGTTGTGGTCCAATCATTATTTTGCCTGGTTGAACCTGGCGAAGGAAATATTCAACCATTTTCTTGGTTATATCAAAATCACTGACTACGCCGTCTTTAAGGGGACGAATGGCTACTATATTTTGTGGAGTTTTGCCCAACATTTGCTTTGCTTCCATTCCTACCCCCAGGACTTTTCCATCTTTTTTGCTAATCGCAAGCACTGAAGGCGCGTTAAGGACTATTCCATCTCCCTTTTTGTAAATAACGGTATTGGTGGTTCCCAGGTCAATGGCTAAATCTTTACCCATTAATTTGAAGCTAAAAAAGTTATTAAACATAGGAGCATTATACTTGGAGAAAAACCTTAAGTCAAGGTTGCAATGTAATTAAAAATTTTGTATAATGATACTTGAATTTTTAAAAAAGGAGTTTTTATGTTTTTGCGTGAACTTAGAAAGAGTGTTAAGCCCTTAATGTGGGTGGTAGCCGCAGGATTCATAGCCTCTTTATTTTTTACCTATACCCGTATCTCCTCTCAGGAGGGAGCTAAACCCTTAGTCAAGATAAATGGAGAACAGATTACTTACCTTGATTTTTTAAGAGCTTACCAGGATGCTTACGATAGATACATCCAAGCTACAGGTGAGCGTCTCTCTCCCGAGATGGAAAGTTATCTGAGAAGTCAGGTTGTCTCGCAGCTTGTAAGTAGTGAACTTCTCTATCAGGAGGCAAAAAAAGCCAGAATTAAAGTAAGCGATGCTGAGGTCAGGGAAGAGATAGGGAATATAATGATGTCTTTTGGTTCCAGGGAAAACTTTATGAGGTATCTGCAGTACAGGAGAGTAAATTATTCCGATTTTGAAGAAAGTATGCGCCGCCAGATAGCTATATCCAGGCTAACCGAGATACTGAGGGCAAGTGTACTAATTAGCGAACAGGAACTTGAAGATTACTGGATACTGGAAAGGGAGATGCTTGATGTTAGTTATCTTTTTTTAAACCCCGAAAGGTATGCTAAAGATATAAAGGTAGATTTGGAAGAGGCAAAAAAATACTACGAGGAGAACACAGAACAGTTCGAAGTTCCAGAGAGAACGGGCGTTGAGTATATACTCATCTCCCCTGATGAGTTTAAAGATGAAGTTAAGATAACAGAAGAGGAGATGCAACAGTACTACCAGGAGCAGCCTGATAGCTTTGAGGTGGAGGAAAGACGCAGAGCCAGCCATATTCTCATCAGGATGCAAGAGGGTGCAACCCGGGAGGGTGAGAATAAGGCAAGAGAAAAACTTGAAGAGATAAAGCAACAAGTTGAGGAAGGAGCTGATTTTACTGAACTTGCTAAAGAATACTCGGATGATAGGGTATCTGCTGAAAAGGGAGGAGATCTGGGATTTTTCACTTATGATACTATGACTTTGGAATTTAGCAGGGCGGTTTTTTCCTTAGAGGAGGTTGGAGATTTATCTAACATAGTGCAAACACCTTATGGACTGCATTTAATTAAATTGACCGGTATTGAACCAGCATATAAAAAAAGTTTTGATGAGGTGAAAGACCAGATAAAAATAAGCCTTCTGGAAGATAGGGCTGAAAAACTTGCGCTTGAGGAAATTGAAAAGGTAAGAGGAGAAATTGAAAGAGGCAGCCTTAGTTTTGAAGAATATGCAAGAGAATATCCTGGGCGGGTGAGGACAAGTTCTCTTTTTGCACGCTACGATACAGTAGATGATTTATCCTGGGACCGTCGGTTTAACGAGACTGCCTTTTCTATTGAGCCGGGTAAAATTTCATCTCC
>JACUUP010000156.1 GCA_014859225.1 Candidatus Aerophobota bacterium | reverse complement strand
GATAAGAGAAGTGTTAACCTTTGCGGATAGGAAAGCAGACTGTGATGAAGCCACCGGGAAACAGGAAAGCCTGCCGTCTTCACTTGAAAAACCTGAGGATAAAAAGGCAGATGAGCTGCGTTCATGGGAGATGGTAATAAAGGAGGTCAAACAAAAAAAGAGAGCTCTGGGTAGTTTTTTGGAAAAGATGAAAGTTTTATCTGTTGAGGATAATTTAATTGTTTTAGGTTCCGAGGTAAATTTTCTCAAAGATGTTCTGGAGAAAGAAGAAAACAAAAAACTTATCTGTGAGGAATTAAAAAAATTCTTTCCAGAAAAGTTTTCGCTTCAATTTAAACAAATCATCCCCAAAAAAGGCAAAGACAAACCACCCACATCTTTGCGAGAAATAGTAGCTGAAGCTATTGAGATATTTGAAGGGGAACTGGTAAACAGGTGAGGAGGAAAATTAATGATTCCTAATGTTTTTAAACTTTTTAAAGATTTTCAGAGGTTTCAGGGAGAGATGAAAAAAATTCAAGAGGAACTTGCGAAAGAGGAGGTTGTGGGCTCAAGTGGAGCCGGAATGGTAGAGGTGACTTTAAATGGGAAGCTGGAGGCAGTGGATGTTAAAATAGAAAAAACTCTTCTAAGAAGCAAAGATGGGCAGATGTTGCAGGCTCTTATAGTGGCAGCTATAAATGATGCTATAAAAAAGGCTCAGGAGAAGATGAATGAAAAGATGGGAGAGGTAATGGGCGAGCTTAATCTATCTGGATTAAACATTCCTGGTCTTCCCAATGGCACCTGAGATAAGAGATTATGTATTCCATAAGGTCCTTAGACAGACTTATAAATCAACTCACCCGATTTCCTGGAATAGGCGAGAGAACCGCCCGCAGGTTAGCCTTTTATATCCTAAGACAACCGCAGGAGGAAATTACTCGTCTTGTTGATGCTATCAAAGCAGTAAAAGAGAAGGTAAAAAGATGTTCTGTGTGCAATAACTTTTCTGAAGATGAGCCCTGTTCTATCTGCAGGAATGAGAGAAGGGATAGGATGAGTATCTGTGTGGTGGAGGAACCTCAAGATGTTCTCCTGTTTGAAAGGACAAGAGAGCACCAGGGTCTATATCATGTGCTGGGAGGGGCTATTTCTCCCCTGAGGGGAGTAAACCCGGAGCACCTTGATATTGATAATCTCCTGCAAAGGATAAAAAATGGTAGTATAAAAGAAGTTATCTTAGCTACCGACCCGGATACTGAAGGCGAGGCTACCGCAATTTATCTGTCCAGATTATTTCAACCCCTGAATGTTAAAGTCACCCGTCTTGCTCATGGACTTCCTGCGGGTGGAGACCTTGAGTTTGCCGACGAGATAACGCTTACCCATGCCTTCAGGGGAAGAAAGGAGATGGAAAAGGAGTAATTTATGCAGTGGGAAGGAGTCATAAGGCATTATTTTAAACATTTACCTGTTAGCGAAAAAACACCGGTGGTTACCCTACTTGAAGGTAATACCCCTTTAATTCTAACAACAAATATTTCTCGCATGTTTGGTGAACATGTGCGCGTTTATCTAAAGTACGAAGGGTTAAACCCTACCGCCTCTTTCAAGGATAGAGGAATGACGGTGGCTGTGAGCTGTGCACTTGAGAGAGGAGCTAAAGCCATCATTTGTGCATCCACGGGTAACACGTCTGCTTCTGCTTCTGCCTATGCGGCTAAATCTAATCTCAACTGTATTGTAGTTATTCCTGAGGGAGCTATAGCACTGGGGAAACTATCCCAGGCCCTTGTTCATGGCGCAAAAGTGGTGGCAATTAAGGGTAATTTTGATGATGCACTTGCTCTGGTGAGGAAGATAACATCTCGTTACCCTGTAGAGCTGGTTAATTCTTTAAATCCTGACCGAATAGAGGGTCAAAAAACTGCAGCTTTTGAGATATGTGATGTTTTGGGTAAGGCTCCTGAGTTTCAGGTTATGCCAGTTGGAAATGCGGGAAATATTACCGCTTACTGGAAAGGCTACAAAGAATATAAAGAAATAGGAAATGTGGACTCCTTACCCAGAATCTTGGGTTTTCAAGCTGCAGGAGCAGCTCCTCTGGTAGAAGGTTATCCTGTTAAAAATCCGAAAACAGTTGCAACTGCCATAAAGATAGGCAATCCCGCTCGCTGGAAGGAGGCAGTTGCTGCGGCTGAGGAGTCCAAGGGCCTCATTGATAAGGTAGAGGATGAGGAAATTCTGCACGCTTACAGATTGCTTGCTCAAAAAGAAGGGATTTTTGTAGAGCCTGCATCAGCTGCCTGTGTTGCAGGTTTAATTAAATTGAATAAAATAGGTTACTTTAATAAATATAAAAAGGTGGATAGTAAATTTGATATAGTTTGCATACTTACAGGGCATGGTTTAAAGGACCCTGATGTAGCGGTTAGAGAGTCTCCACCTCCAGAAGTTGTCCCTCCTGATGAGGGAGCAGTTCTTGAGGCAGCAAACTTTAAGGGATAACAAAAGAATATTAATAAAAGGAGTAAAGTTTAATGACCCAGATAATGCAGGCAAAAAAGGGCATAGTAAGCCTTGAAATGAAAAAAATATGTGATGAGGAAAAAATTAAAGAAGAAGACCTGGGCGAGGCGATTGCTAAGGGAGAAGTTGTGATTCCCAAAAATAGATACCGCAAAGATGTAGCTGTGAAGGGAATTGGAAAAGGTCTTAGAACTAAAGTTAATACCAACATAGGAACTTCTCCTGAGCTTATTGACCTTGAATATGAAATTGCAAAAACTAAGACAGCCGAGAAGGTGGGGACTGATACACTGATGGACCTTAGCACGGGTGGGGAGCTTGATGGCATTCGTCGCACTATAATCCAGAAAACTGACCTGTCTCTGGGCACAGTGCCTGTATATCAGGCAGCGGTAGAGACAATTAAAGAAAAGGGAACTGTGGTGCGTATGGATGAGGAGAAAATTTTTGAGGTTATCCAGCGTCAAGCTGAGGATGGAGTTGATTTTATGACTGTTCACTGCGGTGTGACCCAGAGCACGCTTGAGCGTCTGAGAAAAGAGGGTAGGGTGAGTGATATAGTGAGCAGGGGTGGAGCTTTTTTAACCTGCTGGATGATTGCCAATGAGAAGGAAAATCCCCTCTATACCCGCTTTCATCGTTTGCTTGAAATAGCTAAGAAATACGATATTACTCTGAGCCTGGGAGACGGTTTAAGGCCAGGTTGTATTGCTGACTCTACTGATAGAGCCCAGGTCCAGGAACTTATTATCCTGGGAGAGCTTGCAAAAGAGGCACTGGATAACGATGTTCAGGTAATGATTGAAGGTCCCGGACACATTCCTTTTAGAGAAATTGAGACGAATATTATTCTGGAAAAAAAACTTTGCCATGGTGCACCCTTTTATGTTCTTGGTCCGGTGGTCACGGACATTGCTTCAGGATATGACCATATAACCTCTGCCATCGGTGGAGCCTATGCTGCAAGTGTGGGAGCTGACTTTCTATGTTATATAACCCCGGGGG
>JACUUP010000155.1 GCA_014859225.1 Candidatus Aerophobota bacterium | reverse complement strand
AAGGTGCAAGACGCGCCGCTTCAAGGATTTTTTGTAATTTGTCTTCCTCCACAGGTCTATCCTGATATTTCCTTATGCTCCTTCTTGTCTTTATTGCCTCATAAAAATCCATAAAAACCCCCCTTTTTTTTCATATCTTACATTATGTTTATATCTTCTATGTGAGAAAACATTAGTGTAGTATAGCCTATTCAGCCTCAGTGTCAATGGTTAATCATCATTTGTAAGTTAGCTGTTGTTAAGTTGACAATCAAAACAACTACCTTATAATAGGTTGATATATCATGGTCCGAGGGAGGAAAGAAAATGGATGTGATGGAAGCAATTGAAAAAAGAACAAGTGTGCGAGCCTATCAGGATAAACCCATACCTGAAGAAACATTAAAAAAAATCCTGAAGGCAGCTCGTCTTGCCCCTTCGGCAAGAAATGCCCAACCTTATAAATATATTGTGGTTAAAGATGCAAGGATGAGAGAAAAACTGGCAAACGAGGCTACCCCCTACCATTTTATTGGTGAGGCTCCGGTAATATTAGTTGCTGTAGCTCTCCAGCCAGATTACGTGATGCGCTGTGAAGTTCCTGCCTATGCTGTGGATGTTGGGATAGCTTTTGACCATGTAACTTTAGTAGCGGTAGAGGAAGGTCTTGGCACCTGCTGGATTGGAGCGTTTTATCAGAAACCGGCAAAGCAAATTTTAAATATTCCAGAAAAATATAAAGTGGTAGCCATACTTCCTGTAGGCTATCCTGCTGATGGTGCCGGCAAAAAATCAAGAAAATCTCTAAATGAGCTTGTTTGTTATGATACCTTTACAGAGTGAACCTGATTAAAAAGGAAAAGTAAAGTGAAACCGAGAGAAAGATTGATTAAGGCTTTTGAACACAAAGAACCAGATAGAGTTCCTTTAGATATGGGAAGTCCGGCAACCTCCATCCATGTGGAAGCTTATGTGAAGTTAAAAAAGTATCTTGGAATAAACAAAACAAGCCTGCGTATTCTGGATAATATGCAGCAGGTGGTGCTGATAGATGAGCCAATTTTACAAAGATTCTCCATAGACACAAGGCACATTTATCTAAAACCTGCTAAAGAATGGCAAAAACTTCCTGATGGCAATTACGTGGATGAGTGGGGAATAAAATATAAAAAGCCAGAGGGAAGCCATTATTACGATATGTATGAACATCCCCTAACAAATGCTACCATAGAGGAGCTTGATAAATACAACTGGCCAGACCCGGATGATGCACGCAGAGTGGAAGGTTTAAAAGAAAAAGCTGAAAAGCTGTATACCAGTACAGATTATGCCATTGTCTTAAATGGGTTTGGCGAATGTTTATTTGGTCTTCCCTCCTGGCTAAGGAGTCATACTCACTTTTATATGGACCTTTTATCTGACAAAAAATTCGCCAGTGCCCTCCTGGATAGAATCCTTGAATACGAGATGAAACTGGCAAAAAATGCTCTGGAGAAGGTAGGAAAATACATCCAGGTAATAAGAGTATCCGATGACCTGGGAACAGAAAACGGTCCCATTATATCCCCTTCCCTTTATAGAGAGCTAATTAAGCCAAGGCAAAAAAAACTCTACGCGTTCATGAAAGAGAATTCCAACGCAAAGATACTACTTCACTCCTGCGGTTCGGTTTACGAGCTTATAGCGGATTTTATAGAAATCGGAGTAGATGCACTTAATCCTGTTCAAGTTGCCGCCCGCAATATGGACAGTAAAAAATTAAAAGATGAGTTTGGCGATAAAATCACCTTCTGGGGAGGAGGATGTGACAGCCAGAGAATTTTGCCCTTTGGAAATATAGATGAGGTAGAAAAGGAAGTAAAAAAGAGAATAAAAGACCTTGCGCCGGGTGGAGGATTTGTCTTTGCCCCGGTGCATAATATTCAGTATGATGTCTCTCCCGAGAAAATTTGCACGCTTTACGAAAAAGCAAAACAGTTTGGTACGTATTTTCTCAAAGGATGAACGATTTATCGTAAAAGACCTGTACCCACCTACACAAGACATCCATGAAAGATGTACCTTGCTCCTCAAGCGGGAACCGGATTTTAGTTACTTTTTCTTCCAGCCAAAGGGTTTCTGTGAGTTCCTTATCCAGGACATTAGAATGCCCCCCTGTATAAAAGTTAGACTTTGCAGCAAGATTAAAAACTTAAATGTCAAGACCTGACCCTCTTTCTTCATGACTTGACAACTTATGAAAAAGAGATATTATATATGGGAACGTTACTATACAAGGTCTAAAAATGAACAAAGATAAATCCCGAAATAACGCTACATATAATAACTATAATTCTCATTTAAAAAGAAGAAAAAGTAACGTTACCATAAAAGACGTTGCCCGAAGAGCTGGAATGTCCACTTCTACGGTAGGAAGAGTAGTGGGAGGATATGGATACGTGAGTGATAAGACTCGGGAAAAGGTGCGTAAGGCAATGAAAGAGATGGGATACTATCCTAATGTTATTGCAAGAAGTCTGAAAACCCGTCGCACTCAGACTATAGCTTATCTTGTCCCCAGTATAACTAATCCCTTTTTCTCTCAGATAGCAGCCTCTATTGAGGATCTTGCCTCATCCCATGGATATAACTTGATACTTTGCAATGCAGGCATAAAAGCTGATAAATTAAGAAAAATAACTACTATGCTTCTGGAAAATAGAATCGCAGGTTTAATACATTCTCTTCCCAGCACAGATGCTCTCTATAACCTGGTAGAAATTTTCCAAAAAACACATATTCCCATTGTTTCTGCCAGTGGTTCCCGGAAATTTACAGAAGTGGACAGAGTAATGCCAGATGATGTGCAGGGTGCAGGCGATGCCACCCAATTTCTTTTAGAGCTTGGTCACTCCTACATTGCAGTTCTTGGCGTTAAAAACAGCACCACCAGTAAGCTAAGAACCCAGGGATACAAAGAAACCCTTCAACGGAGAGGATACAAGCTGAATGAAGAGCTCATTGTGGAAGGTTCTGATTTTGGTGAAGATACTGGATATACGCTTATGAAAGTTCTTCTGGAGAGAAAAAAACCTCCCACAGCGGTAGTTGCCTTCAATGATGTTATGGCTGTAGGTGCTATACGCGCTATTGAAGAGGAAGGTTTATCAATTCCTGAAGATATTTCTCTGATAGGATTTGATGATACCATCGCCAGATTAACTAAACCTTCTCTTACCTCAATAGCACTACCAATCGGAGAAATCGGCAAAGTAGCGATTAGAATTTTACTGGATAGAATTGAGGAAAAAGATAGCGGGGAGCCTAAAAAGATTCTGCTGGGAGAAAAACTTGTGGTAAGAGACTCTACAGCTCGACCTCCTGCAAGAAGTGATTTATAACTTAAGTCTGATAAAACAAAGAATATATGTTTTCAGGTAAGAAGCTGGAGATTAAGACCAGGAAGGAGGTGAAAAGTAGGCAGGTCGGTTCAGCTTTAGGTAAAGGAAGTTCCTAAAAGCGTTAAACAATTACTTTTTCTCAAGCGGGAACTTCCAGGGAAAACCCCATCTAACTTTTTGGGGATGATGAAAATATCCCT
>JACUUP010000154.1 GCA_014859225.1 Candidatus Aerophobota bacterium | reverse complement strand
ACCTATAACACTAAACATTACCCCATGCCAGAGGTTAAAATTGTTTCAGGCGGTTGTTTGACAGGTTGGGATGTTTTAATATAATAGGGCAGAAATTATACATTAAATTCTGGGGGTGAATCTGCAATGAAACAACCAACTAAACTCTTTTTAACCAAGGGAGTGGGTAAACATAAAGAAAAACTTGCATCCTTTGAGGATGCTTTAAGAAATGCTGGTCTTGCCGAGTATAATCTGGTGAGAGTGTCCAGTATTTATCCTCCTGGATGTAAGATTGTATCAAGAAGTGAGGGTAAAGGACTTTTGCTTCCTGCCCAGATAATTTACTGTATTATGGCAGAAAATGCCACATGTGAGCCTCATAGATTAGTTGCTGCTTCTCTGGGACTTGCCATTCCTCGCAGGAAAGAACACTACGGATACTTATCCGAGCATCACAGTTTTGGCGAGTCTGAGAAAAAGGCGGGAGAATACGCAGAGGACCTTGCTGCTTCAATGCTCGCCACTATTTTAGGAGTTGAGTTTGACCCGGATTCAAGTTACGATGAGAAAAAAGAGATATGGAAAATAAGTGGGGAGATAGTGAGAACAACTAATATCACTCAATCGGCGCTGGGAGACAAAAGGGGTCTGTGGACAACTGTTGTAGCTGCGGCAGTTTTTCTGGAGTAACGAATGATGAATTTTAGAAAACACCCGGTAAAACCATTTACTATTACGGGTGAGAGCAATATGGATTCTATTTTACAGGAGATGGAAAGTATTTCCTTCCAGGCAAGGTCTCTTGGTGCATCTTTTAGAATCTGGAAGGAGATGCTGAAGGATGAAACTTTTATTTTTCTTGGGCTGGCAGGTGCTATGGTTCCTGCGGGGATGAGGAAAGTAATATCTTATTTGATAGATAAAAGGCTCATTGATTGTCTTGTCTCTACCGGAGCCAATCTTTTTCATGATTGCTACGAGAGCCTGGGCAAAGCCCACTATCAAACAAGCATCTTTGTGGATGATGAAAAATTGAAAGAGGAAGGTCTGGATAGAATTTATGATACCCTTGCCCCGGAAACAGGGTTTCGCAGTACCGATGAGTTTATCCGCAAATTTGCAGAAGGGCTTGATAAAAAACACTTCTATACCACGCGAGAGTTTTTTTATCTGTTAGGAAAATTCCTTGAGGAAAAAAAAGCTGAGGAGGGAATAGTAACCACAGCTTACAAAAGAAAAGTTCCTATCTACTGTCCTGCCGTGGGAGATTCTTCCCTTGCTATTTCCTTAGCAGCAGGTGGTATCTTTTTAAAGTTTGATGTGCTAAAAGATGTATATGAGACCGCTTATCTTGCCGAAAAAGCAAAGAAAACAGGAGTTATATATATAGGGGGAGGAACACCCAAAAATTTTATCCAGCAAACACAGGTTACCCTATCATGCATGGGAAAAGATAAGGAGGGACACTCTTATGCTATCCAGATAACCTGTGATGCATCTCACTGGGGAGGTCTAAGTGGATGCACCATGGAGGAGGCTCAGTCCTGGGGGAAAATTTCAATCAAGGCTAAAAAGGTTACCTGTTACTGCGATGCAACAATTGCTCTTCCTTTGCTGGTTGAAGGGCTTGCATCTTTTTTGAAGAAGGGCTTTGGTAGAGAATACATCCCCCAATTTGTTATGGATGAGAATATGCGGTTGGAAAATTAACGATGTCTCATTTACAGGATAAACTTTACATTTTGAATTTTGCCGACATTCCTTCCCATCTTAGCGATGTAGAAAAATCTGCCATCAGGGTTATCCCTTTGCCCTATGAGGCTACCACAACCTACAGAGGGGGAACAAAAGATGCTCCTTTAGCCGTAATTCAAGCCTCTAAGAATCTTGAGCTCTTTGATGATGAGCTTTCTATTGAACCCTGTCAGAGTGGGATTAGCACCTTTTTGCCCCATAAGTTTTCATCGGCTGGACCAGAGGTTGCATTAAAAGAGCTTTATGAGTATGTTAAAGACCTGCTTAGCGTTGATAAGTTTTACATCTTTATAGGGGGCGAGCATAGTATAACCTCAGCTATAACAAGGGCTTTTCATGAAAAGTTTTCCTCTCTTTCTGTGCTTCAGCTGGATGCCCATGCTGACCTCAGAGATACCTACCAGAGCTCCCCTTACAGTCATGCCTGTGTCATGAGAAGGGTGGCTGAATTTGTTCCCTTTGTTCAGCTTGGAGTACGCAGCATGTCTCGGGAAGAGAGTGATTTCATTAAGAAAAATAATATTGCCTGTGAAAGCTCGGATGAGATTTTCCGCTCTGAGAGGTGGATGGAACTTATAGATAAAAAGCTTTCCCGTTTTGTATATCTTACAGTTGATGTGGATGTAATGGACCCTTCTATTGTTCCATCAGTTGGGACACCGGAGCCGGGAGGGCTTAGCTGGCAAAAGATTCTTGAGATTATAAGGTATGTTGCCAGGTGCAAAAAAATAGTGGGGGTAGATGTTGTTGAACTTTCCCCTATTCCCGGGATGATTGCCCCGGATTTTCTGGTGGCTAAACTAATCTACAAAATAATAGGATACATCATCTTTTATGGAAAATGAGATACAGCGAGTTTTTAGCTAATCTAAGAAGTGGGAAGGTAAGCCATTTTTATCTTTTTGTTGGAGAGGAAGATTATCTTAAAAAAGAGGCTCTGGAGAAGTTAAAAGCAAAACTTATTCCTGAACAGACGGATTTTAATTTTCAGCCTCTTACAGCTCCCTCTCACACAGGAAGGGATATTGTGGAGGCAGCCTCTCAACTTCCCTTTAATAGTAGATGGAGCCTTGTTGTGGTAGAGGAGATGGACAAGTTAAACGCTAAGGATGAGAGGATGCTTATAAATTATCTGGAAAGACCTGTTGAGTCTACCTGCATGGTATTTATAGCAGGAGAGTTTAACTTCAAGAGTAAACTCCACATTTTTTTTAAGAAAAAAAATAAAATAGTTTTCTTTCATCCTCTGGATGAGGTTGAGCTTTTAAGCAGGATAAAAGATAAAGCGAAAAAGGAAGGAAAAACTATAACCCATGAAGCTGCATGGGAGCTTCATAAAAGGGTTGGGAAAAATCTATTTGTCCTGTATGGTGAAATTGACAAACTGGTATCCTTTTCTCACCCGGAAAATTCAATTGATAAGTTACATGTTGTTCAACTTTGTGGGGAAACTGTTGAGGGAAATATTTTTGATTTTCTTCAAGCCTTTAGAGAGAACAACCTATCAGTTGCCCTGCGTATATTAAGCAGGCTTTTTTCGCAGGGAGAAGAGCCTCTTAAAACTTGTTTTATGCTAACCAGGGAGATAAGAATTCTTTTTTCCCTGAAACTTGCAGGACCAAAGCTAACCGCCCAGCAAGCCTGTCCTTACATCTTTAAAGGAAGATTTTCATATACAGGCTTTTATTTAAAAAAGGCAAAAGATTACCTTGGGGCGGCTAAAAATTTCAGCATTTCCCAGCTTCTTTTTGCCCAGGAAAGAATATTAAATACAGAGTTTTCCATCAAGCGGGGAAAAGAAAGACCGGATTTAGCGCTTCAAAA
>JACUUP010000153.1 GCA_014859225.1 Candidatus Aerophobota bacterium | reverse complement strand
GGTTGGTAGCCGCAGAAGTATTACTCAATCCTTCTGCGGTGTTTACAAATGGATATGCATACAAAAAAGATAAGAGACAAAGCAAGTTGGTGGATTGACAAACATTTTGGTCTTTTACTAATTCTTCCATGCGTTATCGTGCTCATGGGGATGGTAATTGGACCCCTAATATACACGTTTCATTTGAGCTTCCATAGTTGGTTTATATCTGCAGTTACTCCTCCAAAATGGGTGGGGATCACGAACTTTGCAAGGATACCAACAGACCAAGGTCTAATTCGTTCGTTGAGGGTTACAGCCTATTTTACATTTATATCGCTTGCACTTCAGATCGGCGTTGGCGTGGGTTTAGCACAACTTCTGAATCGCGACTTTGAAGTGAGAAGGATTGTGCGGTCAATTTTAATTCTACCCCTAGCCAGCACTCCTGTCGCTATTTCATTGAACTGGAGACTAATGCTTCATCCTGTTTTAGGCATAATAAATTACTTCCTCAATGTTTTTGGTATTAAAGGTCAGTTATGGTTGACCCATCCAGATATGGTGATGTTTTCTATTATCATGATAGATGTATGGCAGTGGACTCCTTTGATAATGCTTATTGTTTTGGCTGGTATGACCTCGGTCGACCCCGGTTTCTACGAAGCAGCAATTATTGACGGAGCATCGGGATTGCAACGCTTTTGGCATATCACGTTACCTTTGATAAGACCTGCAGTAATAGTTGCAAGTATGCTCAGGTTTATGGATTCAATTAAAACTTTCGACATGATATATGTGACAACACAAGGGGGTCCTGGTTGGGCTTCCCGAATACTTAACCTATATGTATTTGAACAAGGCTTTAGATATTTTCATATGGGATACGCAAGTTCCCTAGTAGTCTTCGTGACTTCACTTATAATGGGGACGAGCTTATTAATGATTCGATTTAGGAGAAGTTCTTTATGAGGAGTATAAGGACAAAAAAGGCAATGTTATCTTCTGTATTTTTCTATGTCGGGGTTATAGCGATAGTAAGCATTGTTGTTTTTCCCTTTGGTTGGATGTTATTCTGCTCTTTCAAACCACGAGTAGAGTTGATGTCGCTTCCTCCACACCTACTGTCTAACTTTACCCTACTGAATTACAGAAACGTGTTTACTCAGACACCCTTTTTTTCTCGTACATTAAATAGTTTTATTACGGCAATTTCGGCTGTAGGCATAGGAATGGTAGTGGGGTTACCTGCTGCGCATGCGATTGCCCGATATCAATACAGAAGTCTTGCGGTAGCAATTTTGATGACTCGGACAATTCCTGGGATAAGTTTCCTCGTCCCATGGTTCATCATTTATACACGTTTGGGTTTGGTGGATACATACATAGGATTGGTTAGCACCCACTTGGTGCTTACTTTACCTTTGATAGTGTGGATAATGATAGGGTTCTTTGAGGATCTATCTCCCGAAATCGAGGAAGCAGCAAGGATGGACGGGTGTAATAAATGGCAAGCGTTTATTAAAATAACACTGCCATTATGTCGGCCTGCAATCGCCACAGCAGCAATATTGAGCTTCATATTTTCTTGGAACCACTTCATTTTTGCACTCATATTAACTGGGTCTAAAACTGCGACACTACCTGTGACTGTTTTTCACTTCATAACTTATGAGGAAATTGACTTTGGGGGTATGTACGCGGGAGCTACATTAATAACATTTCCCATTCTTGTCCTTGTGCTGCTGATTCAAAAGCAATTTGTTAAAGGTCTAACGATGGGCGGTGTAAAAGGTTGAGATGCAAGAGCTGATTGGTGAAAATTAGTCTAAATAATCAAAAGAGGCGGTTTAAGAACTCAGTTTTCTCGGAAAAAAACTGACAAAATTGGGTAAGTGAAAACAAAACTAACAAGAGAATAGTGTGGTTTACGTGAGTAGTAAGATAATATTTGAAGATTACACTCATCCAAAAAGGCTATTTGACAAAACAAAAAAAGACCTCTGCATAAGGAGAGAAGATTTACCAAATTAGGGGGGAAGATAGCTAGGGAGGAGCCCTTCTTCTTTGAATCAGGGAGAGGATACAGGCTGGCACTTTAGGTCCTTCCAGTTTTTTCCTGTAGGATTCCTTCCAGGTTTTAAGGTATCCCATAAGGTTAAGGGTTACTCTCACTATAAACCTCATCACTCTCTTTAAAAGAGTAGTGATGCAGGCCATGGTAGCCTCAATGGACGCTGCAGCCAGTCCAAAGATACGGGGAGATTCCAGAATATCAAGATCAGCTTCTTTTGTTGCACTATTTGTTCTCTCGGAGGCTCAAGCGAAGGTTTCTAATCTTCTTCCACGTATCCGATGACCTTGGAACCTCGTACACCAGGCGAAGATGAACCTTGATGGACATATGGGTAGAATGGCCACACTCCCTTGCAAGGTGCTTGCACTCTGGTATAGGATGTGGAACAAATGGAGGTGAGACTAAACACTGCTTCCTGCACACATAGGAGACTCTCTTTTTCCTCTCATCATAGCCGTTGGACCTGCAAAGAATACCACAGGGAGCAAAGGGAGTCCCTTTCTCATTATAGCCTCGAGCTCTTAGAGCCTCCTCATCTATTTTCTCACCACGCCTGTTGTAGTCAATAATGGGGATAGAACCTGTTCTTCTTGCGTACTGGAAGTTATCTTTAATATCAAAACCGCAATCACCAATATCAAGATGAGGCAAAAGCTCATGTTCTCGGATAAACTTTCTTCTCTCAGAAATAAAGTATGATCCATCAAGCTTGTCTGCAGAAGAGGTTGCACATCCAACAGGAAGCTCAAGGCCAATCTCCATCTCAATATCGGTTATCATCATTGCCTGGAAGCCGAATACCCTCACCTTCTTGTTCGGATTATGGTTTGACCTCCTATAGCCAATCTTTGCCTCAAGGTCAGAGGGCATCCTGGGACAGCGAACATAGAGGAAGGGTTCATGTTTTGTAAGGTCCACTTTCGAGATACAAGATGAGGTAGTTTTAAGATAAAGTCCCTTTGCGGCAAGCTCTTTTTCTACACTAAGGATATATGCCAGCTCACTTTGTTCCTGGTTTTCTTCTCTTTGAAGAAAACAAAAAGAGAGGGCTATAAAAGAGGGTTTCTTTTTCGCAAAAGAGGGAAGATCATCTCTTGGACATAAGGTAAAGAAGCGTCTTTCTTTTCCCAGTGTTATCTTTTCCGGATGATTCAAGAAGTCATGTACCCGGTAGCGAAGTTTTCTCAAAAAATCATCCTTCAAAGGAATACAGGAACAACCCTTAGTTGCATAGTTACATCCTCTGTACCTGGCATAGGTGGGGAAAAGGGTGCCATCATAGGATAAGATTTTCCCGGTGATAAGCCCAAGCTCTTTGACAATTTCCACCAGGACATGGAAGATTTCATCAAACTTCTCTTTCCCAATCCTCTTTTTAAAGTTGGTAAAGTCAGCCTCACAGGGGACTCTATCATAAGATATTCCTGCATAGGCCCGGTAGCATCTTCCTTTATCCTTATCGTGTAAACAGGCAACAAAATCGTCCATGCGCCTCACCCCATCCAGGAACTTGCAAAGATGAAGACAGAACATGGAGGCAGGATCAAAGCAAGAGCCACCT
>JACUUP010000152.1 GCA_014859225.1 Candidatus Aerophobota bacterium | reverse complement strand
CAAAATCTTTTCATCCAAGATGCCCTGCGGATAACCTGACCCGTCTAATCGCTCATGGTGTTGCAGGATAGCTTCAGCTACGGGCCAGGGAAAATCAATTTCCTTCAATATATCATAAGCGACCGAAGGATGGGGTTTAATCATTGCTAACTCAATTTCAGTTAACTTTCCCGGTTTACTGAGAATTTCTGCGGGAACAGTTATTTTCCCAATATCATGGATAAAACTTGCCACACGAATTCCTTCAATCTGAGCAAAAGAAAGACTCATTTCCCTGGCTATAGCGCAAGCTAACTTAGTGACACGTTCCTCGTGACCCGATGTGTAGGGGTCCCTTTTTTCACATATCAAGGAGACAGTTTTAACTATTCCATCAAAAAGTTTCTCCAAATTTTGTAGGCTTTGTTTAAGCTTTTCTTCCAGTTCCAAATTGTGCAGAGAAAAGGCAATATCATCTGCCACTCCTTTCAACAGCAACCTCTCTTCTTCATTCAGTATCATCTCCTGGAGAAGACTTAAGCCAAACGCACCAAAGATTTTTTCTCCGTACTGTAACCTGAGAACTACAGCTCTTCTGCCCACATATTTCTCGGCAATAGGACAGCCTGCACACGTTAAGGCAGGGTTCTCTGTGACAAAAATCTCTTCCCTGTCCAGCACTTTCTTGATACATTCCGGCAGTCTTCTCTCTTGCAGCTGCTTCTGCCAGGAAGAAAATATCTCGTCAAAGCCTACCCCCCTACCCCCCGTAAAACGCTTCTTTTCATCAAAAAGAGCAATCCAGACACATTCCAGCCCTCTGGCCTCAATCATCGTATCACAAATCTTCCTTAAAAGATCGTCCCTGTTCTTCTCCCGGATGATGAGCTGGTGAACACCGCGGATGACTAACAGAATGGAATTTAGCTGTGTTATTCGCTTCTCTGCTCGTTTAACCTTAACAATTTCCCCCAGCCGTTCGGCAACGGCGTTGATTAAATCTCTTTCTTCCTTGAGAAAAGGTCCCTCATCACTTTCTGGCATAGCCTCTAAGTAGAAAACTTCCACCGCACCCACCGGCACACCATCCACAACAATAGTACTTGCTTGCTTCCAGATGGTCTCTTTGAAGTTATCGGTGGTAAATTTCTTTTCACCCAGGCTAACACGCACACAGGTGATTTGCGGATACTGCCAACTGGCAGCAATAATATTAACCGCCCCGCTAAGAATATCAGCAAGTTCATTATCCTCTCGCAACATCAACCTGCTAATGCCGTAGAGACAGTGAAGCTCCTTGACCCGTTCATCCAAATCGTACGTTCGCTGTTTGAGTGCCTCTTCTGCCAGTTTGCGCTTCTTTCGTTCCTCAGCTTCCGCCAGCGCCCTTTTTACCGCCGGAACGAGCCGAAATAGCCGGCCCTTGAGCACGTAATCTGTGGCACCTTGCTTGAGCGTTTCTACCGCTATATCTTCACCAATTGCTCCCGAAACAAAAATCACGGGAACATCAGGATATTTTTCCCGGGCAATCTTCAAAGCCGAAAGTCCATTAAAGGTAGGAAGGTGATAATCAAGGAGAATAATGTGCGGTTTAAAATCTTCAAGTTCCTTCACAAAAGCTTCTTCAGTGTCCACGCGGCAAAGAGTATATTTTTGCGGCAAGGTATGAAGCTCACGCTCAACGAGCTCAGCATCGCTTTGAACGTCCTCCAAAAGCAAAATGCGCAGGTCCTCTTGTAAAAAAATGGGGACAGATTTATTTTTCATAAAAACCTCCTCATTTTAACTCTTCTATGGAGAATGTTTATTGAGTAACATCTAAGGTATATAATCTCACCTTTTACAATCTGTATACCAGAAGAAAAACATTTTGTCAAAGGTAAATGAGCATAGGGAGCATAGAGAGGGAGCATAGAGAGGGAGCATAGAGAGGGAGCATGGAGAGGGTCAGGTTTTGCACGTCATTCCTGCAAAACTTGTTCCTGCAGGTAGTAAGCAGGGAGCAGGAATCCAGAGTCCGTGCAAAACCCATTGCACGTCATTCCTGCGAAAGCAGGAATCCAATCACCATCAAAAATGTGAAATGTGTAGACCTGACCCCTGTTTTTCCCCTTAAAAAAATAAATCTGTCCCCTTTTTTTACCTTTATCAAAATTTGACATCCCTTTTTAAAAACTTATAATCCTAAAAAGCCACCTTAATCGCAAAGGAAACAGAATGATAAACTCTGTTTGCAAATTAGGCATAATTGGAACGGGAAAAATGGGCGGGACAATCGTAAATGCCATTCTGGACAAAAATATTATTCCTCCCCAAAATCTTTTCATATACGATAAACAAGAAGACAAGATTTATAATTTTATTCAAAGAGGTGCAAGATTTTTACCTGTAGATAAGTTAATTAAGAAGATAGATATTTTAATTATTGCGGTTAAGCCAAACGATATGAAACCGCTCTTACAATCAATCAAGCCCTATTTAAAGCCAGCACAAGTGGTAGTTTCCATAGCCGCGGGCGTGAGTATATCCTCTATCAAAATGATTTTAGGTACTTCTATACCCGTGGTAAGAGTTATGCCTAATGCAGCTATCTCGGTAAGTGAGGGAACCTGCGCTTTATCTACAGGCTCAACCATAGACGCAGAAAAAATAAGTTTTATTGAGAAAATATTTCGCGCCGTTGCAGTTGTAGTTGAAGTGCCCGAAAATAAAATTGATGCAGTAACCGGCTTAAGCGGAAGTGGTCCTGCCTACGTCTATATGATGATTGAAGGACTTATCCGGGGAGGCGAACAGGCGGGTCTTTCCAGAGAAATTTCCCGAAAGCTTGCTACTCAAACTGTTTTAGGGGCGGCAAAATTGGTAAAAGAAAGCGACAAGGACACAGAAGAGCTAATCGCTTCTGTTGCTACCCCTGGCGGAACGACAATTGAGGGATTAAAGGTTTTAGAAGAAGGAAAGCTCATGGACTTACTTGCAAGAGCGGTGATGGCAGCAGCTAAAAAAGCTCACCAGATAAATTTAGAAGTAAACGCCCACAATGAACATAAATCTATTTAAAATCAAGGAAAAAGATTTTTCATTAAGTTTAAGAGGGTATAACAAAAAAGAGGTAAAAGAATTTATTGAGAATATCGCTCAAACACTTGAAATGTTCATAAATAAAAATGAAAAGCTTTCAGAGGAAATTGGTGAGTTAAAACAAAAGCTTGATGAATACAGATTGAAAGAGGAACAAATAAATAGCCTGCTTACATCTGCCCGGGAAAAAGCCGAGATACATATTAAACAAAGTGAGGAAAAAGCTAATTTTATCATAAAAGAGGCACAAATCAGCGCAGAAAAAATCCAGCAACAGGAGCAGGAAAAATTAGAGAAGCTCCAGACTGAGGTAAAAAGATTATACCATCAGAAAAAACTTTTAATAGAGAAATTAAAAACTTTTATCCAGACACAAACAGAACTCTTGAAATTTTTTGAGGAGGAAAATACGTCCTCAGAAAGCTTTCCCCCTCCCCTACCCTTTTTCTTAAACAAATCCGTAAAAAAAGTTACTTTTGATGAGTGAAAGAAAGGGGCAGGCTACTTTTTTTCTTTTCCTCAAAAAGGGGACTGTCCCCTTTTTTTATTTTTTTA
>JACUUP010000151.1 GCA_014859225.1 Candidatus Aerophobota bacterium | reverse complement strand
CTTTCTTTGAAGCTTTCGCTGAATTTTTCCCTAAGGAAGAGCTTCAAAAAACTCTGCACAGAAAGGCAAAAAAATTGGTCAAAGGGACCTTTATCTTCAAGGTTTCTTTGGGAAAAAGCTGGCGCAAAATTGCCATCTCTGGCGAGGATACCCTGGATGACCTTCAAACGGTTATTAATGATGCATTTGGCTTTGATTTTGATCACCTCTATGCATTTTTCATGGATGGAAAGCGCTGGTCGCATAATGCAATTAATGCTCCCGGATGTGATGAGGGTCCTTACACTGATGATTTTTGTATCGGGGAATTAAATCTCTCGCCTGGGCAAGAGTTTCTCTACCTTTTTGACTTTGGTGATGAATGCTGTTTTTGGGTAAAACTTGAGAAGATAAAGGATGATGAGATAGGGTTATCCAAGGCAAAGGTTATTGAGAGCAAAGGTGAGGCTCCAGAGCAGTATCCTTCCTGGGAGGATGAGGAGGATTGGGAGGAATAGATAAAGCAAGCAAAAATTGCCGGTTGGACTACCATATATAATCTTATGGAGGTGTTAGGTAAAAATCGCAAGTTTTAATAAACTAAAAGGTTAGATGGGGACAGTAGAGAATAAAAAGATGCTGGATAAAAAAAGATTAATTCAAAAAGCTAATGAATATTACGATTCAGCTATAAAAGCCTACGAAAGTAAAAGATATGCTACTGCTAAGAGCTATTTAAATCAATGCCTTAAAATAAATCCAGAAGACCATGAAGCATGGACGCTATTAGCCAGTTGCCTGGAAAAGGATGCTGAACTGATTAAAGCAACCCTTGCCTTTAAAAAAGCATATGAAATTAAGCCCGATGCTCCCACATATAACTATAATTATGGCTTAGGGTTAATCTGGATTGGAAAATTTACCGAGGGGACAAAATGTCTAAAAAGATTCCTAGAATTAGCTCCCAGTCATAAAGAAGCAGAAAAGATAAGAAAACTAATTAAAAAGATGCCGGGCAAACTTTCTGAAACAAAGTTATCAATTGAGGAAGAGCAAAAAATTCGTAAAGTTTTTGATAGGGCTAAGAAGTTCCTATTTGAGAAAAACTACCTTCAAGCTATTAAGTTATATAAAATGGTTTTACAGAACAAGGTGAATCATAAGGGGTCTATTAATGATTTGGGTCTTTGTTACTCAGATTTGAAAGATTATGGAGGCGCTCTGGAGTGTTTCAATAAAATTTTAGAAAAAGAACCGGAGGACCCCCTTGCTCTTGTGAACAGAGCTATTGTTTACCGGGAACTAAACCTTTTAGATAAAATGGAGGCAGATATTATCTTGCTCTCAAAACAGCGTCCCATATTCTACAGGGATTGCATTAGAGTTGCGGTACAGTTGGGAAGGTTGAAAAAAGATAAATTAGCACTGAGATTTTTTGAGATGAGCTACCAGAAGCAAAAAGACGACCCTGAGCTTTATTATTATTGGGGAATAGCTCTGGCAAACACTGGTAAGATTGAAGAAGCTCTACAGAAATGGAATGTTATCAGCCGTATGCATAGTTCAAGATTGGAGAATTATATCTGCAAAGCAAGAGAGATATTGGTAGCCAAAAGAAAACATTCCCGCTTTGAATATATCAAAGATGAAGAAGAAATCTAAATAGGGACAGCTACCATTTTAGTCCAGGTAGTCTGTGTAGTCCTGTAGTGTAATAGTCCAAAAATAGATTAAAGTTCACGGCAAAAGCGTGGGAGAATGGGGGGACAGATTTGAGGTCAGTCCCCATTCTCTCCTCAAGCCTGACATTACATAAATTAAATAGTTAGATCTACACATTTTAGCTTTAGGATAAATAATACATATAAGATTATTAAAGTAAGGTTTATTTCTCTTGACAGATGAATGTTAGTATCTATAATAGGCATATCTAAATTTTTGTGGAACTATAAATAATTAAGGAGGACGGATATGCCGGATGAGAAAAATAATCTGTATCTTTTTGAGGCAATAGAGTTAAGGGCAGAATATGATGCCCGCGTAAAAACTTTAAGTTCTCTTCTTCCAGAAAATCGGGAAACAGGAGGATTTTTATCTCGCAAAGAGGGTGAATATGATGTAGAAAAACCTGTGGAAGGTTTTGATGTTGAGGGCGTTCGTAGTGAAATCAAAACCTTGAGGACTAAAAGAAGAAAACTCAACAGCGAGATTCAAAAGACCAATTTTAACCGGACTGTGAAGGTGGGAGAAAATACCTTCCCCCTGGCTGAAGCACTGGAGGTTAGAAAACAAGCAGGTGAGGATATAAAAGAGCTTGCCAGGCAGCTTAAAGACTCTTCCTATACCAAGGTTATCTACAAGGAAGAAAGAGATATTGTAAAAAAGCCTGAAAGGGAATTTACCAGGATAGAAAAAGAGCTTGAGGAGAGAAGGACCCTTTTCAGGAATATCAACAGAGTCCTCCACGCAGCCAACCACCAGTATACGGTAAACTTCAAAGACGAATAAGGTAGATTAAGCAGGTTAATGGTGCTCGTGCTGCCAATTCATCTTTTAACATTCAGATTGCCAGAGCTGGTAAAACTTAGAATGCCGAAGACAGGAAGGCAAGCGCTCCTATTGTTGTGAAATAATAGGGGCCTGAGAGTAAACTCACAAAAATCAAGTGGCAAGACGTGTTATCCACTTTATAAAGATTGCACGAGAGGGCTGATGACCCCTATTTATCGGCGAAGCTTCTTATCAATTTACCCAGAAGCCAGTTACAACTTTACCCTTGAGCAATTTACCTCAAGGCCTTGCGTCTTCGGCATCTTGCAAAAAAATCACAGGAGCAACCAGATGGGGATGTTTGATACAATTTATTTTGATAAAGAATATAACTGCCCTTCATGCCGGGAGAAAATCAACTCCACTCAGGTTAAGGAATTTGAGAATACGCTGGAGGACTACCATATAAAAGATTGTCTTGCCCATGCAGAAAATGTGAGAATTATAAAGAAAGAGCTTTTCTGCATCAACTGTAAAAAGCACATTGGTGTTAATTTTTATATTGTTGTAAATAGAGGCATATTGGCTGGAGTAGCAGAGAGTCTGGAGAAGGCAAAGAAACTTTTGCAGGAGCTGAATCTGGAAAAACTTATCCTGTGGTATCATGATCTTTATCAAAGGTATATTGAGGAGAGAAGAGAAAAAGAATCATACAGAAAGTTCTTGAACAATCTTCGTGAATGGTATGGTGAGAGACTTTACGAGAAACCAGAAGATTCTTCTAAGCGCCTTTGGCTTATCTGGAATTTAAAACATTTTAAGGGTGCTCTAAATCCTGTAGAGTCAATTGAAAGATTTATGACTTATAAGAAGATGAGGCAGACACTGGATGAGCTCTGGGATGAGGGGCAGGAGATGCTTGATATTTATTATCCTGAACAAATAAATCAGGGTGAGAAAGTGTGGTCAGTTGATGTTTATCAGGACGAGATTAACCAGCGCTGCCACCTGAACTGGACATGGACAGTTGTAAGCAAAAAGCAGTTAGAAATGGACGGGGAGAGGGAAGATTACCTGCCAGAATGGACGATTGTGCTTGATGAGCTATTTTCTGATGAGGTGGGTGAACTACTCCTCCCTTACGGAAGGAGCTTCCTAATTCAACGATTGCCCACTG
>JACUUP010000150.1 GCA_014859225.1 Candidatus Aerophobota bacterium | reverse complement strand
CGGAGAAAAGAGAAAAGAGGGTCAGACCTTGACATTGAAGTTTTGCTCCTGACAACGAGCCATGCAAAAAAAGTGATAGAAACCTTCGTAGTTTTGACACTAAAAAGATTTAGCATAAATTAACGTAAAAAATAAATCTGTCCCTTTTTGTAAATGTCAACTCAAAAGGTACCCACCTTGGGCAAAACAAAAGGGGACCACCCCGGTGTAAAAAATGATGATTAGGTAATAGAGACCTCCCTAACCGCTTATGTGAATCATAAATTTCTGGAAAGCTTTGTTCTGAGCATATTAAAGAGGAGCTCACATGAGTGCCCCTCAGTGCTTTAAAATCATCTGAGGTACAAATATCCCTCTTAGTCCAGGATATACCCTTATTGAGCCTCTTACGAGGCGATTCTGAAAATTGATATTCCCTTAAAGATAGCTTTGAAGTATTATGATGCAACACTTTGTGTTTCTTCCACTTCGGTTTGGATGTGTATGACAAAGTAAAAGGGGACCATCCCCGTATAATATTGACGTGAGAGAACAAAGGGTTACCTGGTACACTTTTTGAGAACTGAATCCCTGAAAACCTTTTCCCTGAGCCTATTAGAGAAAAGCTGATATGAGGTGATTTGAGCCCTTTAAAATTATCCGGGATATAAATATACTTCCTGACCCAAGATGTCCCCTTATTTAAGCCTCTATGGGCCTTTTTTAAAACTGAATATTTTCCTAAAGATAGCTTTAGAGCACTAAGATGGAGCATTTTGTTTTCCTTTCACGTCCCTTTGGATAAGTTTGTACTCTGTCAGAGTTTGTCTGAACGGGTAGCTTTCTCCTTCAATCTGGACGATGTGGATATGATAGGTCATTCTATCTAATAATGCGCCAGTTAGTCTTTGATCATGAAAGAGTTCTGTCCAGTTGGCAAAGATAAGATTGTTGGTGATAAGGTATAAGTCTTGTGTGAATGTCAACCCAAAAAGGACCCACTCTGAGAAAACCAGAGAGGATAAGTTCCCTGTAAAATGATTATTAGGGACAAAGGGGCTGCCTAAGCTCCTTTTTGCAGGCTGAATCCCTGAAAACCTTTTCCCTGAGCCTGTTAGAGAAAAGCTGATATGAGGACACCTGAGCTCTTTAAAATTGGTCAGGGTACAAATATCCCTCTTAGTCCAGAATGTCCCTTTATTTAAGCCTCTATGAGCCTTTTTTGAAACTGAATATTTCCCCAGAAATGGCTTTGAAGTATTAGGATGCAACATTTTGCGTTTCTTTCACCTTTTGTTGTGTGACTTTGTTTTTTGCCAGACTTTGTCTGAACCGGTAGCTCTCTCCTTTAATCTGGACGATGTGAGCATGGTGAGTAATCCTATCTAACAAAGCTCCCGTGAGTCTTTGATCATTAAACACTTCCGTCCAGCTGGCAAAAGCAAGGTTACTGGTGATAACACATGAGCCTTGCTCATAGCGAGAAGAGAAAAACTCAAAGAGAAGCTCTGCTCCTATCTTATCAAAGGGAACGAATCCGAGCTCGTCAATAACTGCCAGGTGCACCCGGGCAAGCTTTCTTTCCAGGGAGGCTAAGGAGAACTTAGCTTTTGCCTCCCTCATCTCATTGATAAGACCGGCAGCGGTGAAAAAGAGAACCCGATAACCCTTTTTGCATCCCTCAATCCCAAGAGCTATCGCCAAATGTGTTTTGCCAAGCCCCGGCTCCCCTAGAAAAATTACATTCTCCTTTTGGTGGATGTACTCCCCTTGAGATAGCTGAACCACGTTGTGTCTGTCAATGCGACAGACTGAAAAATCAAAGCAGTCCAAGGTTTTCAGATAGGGAAAGCGGGCCTGCTTTATTCTCCTTTTCAGGGCATTTTCCTCCCTTGCCAGAGTCTCCTCCTCCATGAGACTAAGAAGATACTCCTCATAGGATAGGTTGTGTGTGGTTGCTTCTTTAGCTCTTTTGTGGTAAATCCCTCGTATCACCGGAAGCTTAAGTTTTTTTAAGTATTCATCCAAAAGAAGATTTTCTCTCATTTCAGCCTCCCAGAGAGCAGATCATACCGGCTAATATTTGGTGTGCTCATCCGATAACCGGCAAGACGAGGGTAAGGCTTAAGATCAAGTTCTGGTACTCGTTCAATGCGGTTATCCAGAGCATCCAGAATATTTCTTACCGTATCAAAGCTGAGGGCGTTCAGTTTAATTGCCTCCTTGATTGCCTCCTCAAGCTTGTTTCTGTTACCATTTTCCTTTAGTTCCAGGATCTTAAGGAACTCTTTTTTTCCCCTTGTTCCCGGGTAGCGCATCTCTAAGATGCTCAATACCTTCTGATATAAAGGTGGCACCTTCCAACTTCTTACTGGTCTTGCATTCTCAAAAGCTCCTGGTTTTTCAATGAGCAGGGGAAGGTAGTGAAAGATATTGAGAGACTCTTCACCCTTTCCCAAAAGACGCTCATGAGAGCTGATGGTTTTATCCTGGTATGCGATATCTACCCGATTACAGAACGCCTTCAACATAAGGTTGTAGTGAGCATATCGCACCGGAACAGAGTAACGGTTCCTGTCAAAGTTTACCCAGCTCAAGGAACAGGCCTTCACTGGATGATAGGTGCAGCAAGGATACGCTCTTTTTGGTAAGGGGAGAAGTTTTTCCCTCTCTTTTTGCCACTTCTCACCAATACTTTCCTTTTCCCCGGCAAGGATACGTTCATCTTCTTTTTTGCACCTTGTAAGGAGCATCTCGTTGAGCTCATCAAAACTTTCAACCTCGGGCAGGGGGACAAAGAAGTTCCTCCTCACATAGCCAATTAAGTTCTCCACTTGCCCATTCTCGTGCGGCTCACCCGGGGTAATGAACCTTGTATCAAAAAGATAGTGCGAACGAAAGGCGATGAACGATTGTTGTTCTACCCGGTTTCTTCCAGTAAGGATCTTTTGCACCGCTGTCTTAAGATTATCCCACATCAGGATATGGGGAACTCCTTCAAAGAACTCAAAAGCCCTTTTATGTCCCTCAAAGAAAGCTTCCTGCTTCTCAAAAGGAAAAGCTGCAATGAACGGTTTCCTGGAGTAACACAGTTTCATGGCAAAAAAACTCACCATCCTTTTTACCCCTTTCATGATGACATAGGCGCTTCCCCAGTCAGCCTGAGCAGTGGAGCCGGCATCATACTCTAAGGGGATAAACACTTCTTTCCAGATTCCTCTCACTGAGCGGACATACCGCTTTACGGTTGACTCTGAGCCTTGAAAGGTATGCTCATCCACCAATCTTTGAAAGATCCTGCGAACCGTATGGCGCTGTTTCTTTGGTGCTATCTTATCCTCATTAAGATAGGAATCAATAATGGGTTTCACTGGCCCAATCACCCGCTCAGGAGGAGGAACTCTCCTTTTGTATTGAGGGGGAGCACTATCACTGAGAGCACGTCTTATCGTCTTGCGTGAGCAGTGAAGTTCTCGCGCAATTCTTCGTATGCTCCAGCGTTTCCTGAAATACAACTTTCTCATCTGTTCTTTATCTTCCACCTTAATCATCTCCTTCCTCCGGTAACTGATATTTATTCTTATCAGTATACCGGATTTTTTGTGATTTGGTGGTCCCCTTTTGTTTTGCCCTAACACCCCCTAAGTGGTCCCCTTTTACTTTACCCTTTACA
>JACUUP010000014.1 GCA_014859225.1 Candidatus Aerophobota bacterium | reverse complement strand
TAGATAAAGAGCCGATGGTAGAGGTAGCTCCGGTTACGGGCATAACCTTACTCAGTCCACCCATCTCTTCAAGCTTCCTGGTGCCCGTTGAGTACTCCACCGCCCCTGAGTTTAAGAAAAGAAGTGATTTAAAGGTAGCATGGTTAAATAAGTGAAACAGCGCTCCTAAAAGTCCCCAGTAATTACCGCATCCCAGACCTATCATTATGTAACCCATCTGAGAAATGGAGGAATAAGCGAGAAGACGCTTAAAATCCTGTTGACGCAGAGCTAAAATTCCTCCTCCAATCATAGAGATTATCCCCATAATCATAAAAACCCAGCTAAGCTGAATATTCATCCCATAAACATTAAAGAAAATTCTCATAATGGTATAAATCCCCAGTGCCTTTATCAATACTCCTGAGAGCATAGCTGAGATGGGAGCCGGAGCAGAAGGGTGAGCATCTGGAAGCCAGGCATGAAAAGGAATTATCGCCGCCTTTAGTCCAAAACCAGCCAGAAACAAAACAAGAGAGAAAGATAGAAGCAGGCTATTTTTACCCTGAATTATACCCCCGACATCTGCCATATTAAGGCTTCCAGTGAGTCCATATAAAAGACCAATGGAGAAAAGAATAAGTATAGAGGCAACCGAGCTCATAACCATATATTTAAAAGCTGCCTCAAGTTCTTCTGCTTCCACTCCAAAAGCAACCAGAGCATAAGAGGCAATTGAGGCAATCTCCAGAAATACAAACAAATTAAAAAAATCTCCCGTCAGCACCACTCCATTCATTCCAGCAAGCATAAGAGAAAACAAACTGTAAAATTTAGACTTGGCGGTGAATCTTTTCATGTAACTTACCGAATAAAGCGTAGCAAAAAAGGCAACCCAGTTAATAACTATCAGCATCAAAACGGATAATCCATCTGCAACCAGGTTAATTCCTTTGGGGGGCAACCATTTGCCCATGGTATAGACAAAAATCCCATTTTCTTTCAAAAATGCAAACAAAACCAGAGAAGAAATAGCAAGAATTAAAGTAGTTGCATTAATTAAAATATCACCTACAGTTTCTTTTGTTTTACCTAAAAGAACCAGGACAAAAGCAGCTCCCAGGGGCAAAGCTACAAATAAAGGAATTATGTTCATGAACTTCCTCCCGCACTATCCCTTTAGTTTCCGAATCTCTGTAATATCAAAAGTATTATACTTCTGGTAAATACGCACACATATAGCCACAAGAAAAGCTAAAGTAGCAATGCTAATAACAATAGCTGTTAGCACCATAGCCTGAGGCAGAGGGTCAACAAATTTAGCATTTTCCATTCCTTTGGTTACTATAGGAGCAACTCCTCCCATCCTGTAACCTAAAAGAACCAGGAAAAAATTTACCGCATATTCCATAATTACAATCCCCATTACTATCTTTAAAAGATTCTTTCTTGTCATAACACAGTAAAGTCCCACCAGAAAAACTACAAAGGAAAGAAAAAATAACATCTGCGACCCCTTTACCTTTTAGTTGTAAGTCTAAACATTATTAAAGTTAAAAATACGGCAAATACACCCCCCATTACCTTCAAACCGATGCCTATATTGGAAAAAGGAATAGAACCTGCCGAGATAATCTTCAAAGGAAACCCTACGGGTAAAAAATTGAAAAAAAACCACCCGCCCACTGCCATACCTATAAGGGCAACAGATAGAAAAACAAGAGCGCCTGCACTCTCAATCACAGATGCAGTTGATATCTTTAACTTCTGAAAAGCTACTTCCTTACCAAAGGCAAGAACAAGAAGAATGAAGGTGCATGCTACAATTACCCCACCCGGAAAACCTCCCCCCGGAGTTAAGTGTCCGTGGAGAATCATGTAAATACCAAAAATAATCACCGGAGGAACAACAAACTTAGCTATGGTTTTAACTATGTTTGTCATACCAGCTTTTGTTTCTCTAAAAGGACTCATTTTTTCTTCCTTCCAATTTCTCGCAAAACTATTATTGACCCCAGAATTGCAGTAAAGAGCACCGTTGCCTCTCCCAGGGTGTCATAAGCCCTAAAATCAAGAAGAACTGCGGTTACAAGATTTGCCGCACCTGTCTCCCTTAGCCCTTTAACCACATACTCTTCTGCCACCCGCATAACCGGATAACCAAATTCAGGAAGGTGAGTCAGGGCACTGAAAGCAAAAACAGCAAAAACTATGATAAATAAAATGACGGTCACAAGAGCAAAAACTTCTCTTCTTCCCTTTATCTCCAGAAGGTCTCTCTCTACACCTGTTGCTCTAATAAGAATGATTAAAGCTATAACCTCAACTACTATCTGAGTTATAGCACAATCTGGAGCCTGGAGATAAAGAAAAACTACACAAAGACCAAGACCTACAACCGCAAGAGAGATTACCGCTGATAAAAGATATTTTGTGTGCACAGCCACTAAAGAGCCTGCAATCATAAGAAAAGCTAAAGCATAAATTTGCCACATACCCCTAACCTCCCACTCCGGCTAAAAATATCACGAGTAGAATTATAAGACCAATAAGATACCAGGCAAGATAGGTATGAAGGATTCCTGTATGAGCAAGAGAAAATCCTTTTCCCACAATCAAAACCCCCCAGGATAAACCTCTCCAGACAAAATCCACAAATCTGTCAAGAGCAAAAAGAAAATAGCTAGCTCCCCGGGCAAATGATAGCATTGCGCTGTAAATATCAAGAGCTCCCCTTTCAGCAGCTTTATACAATCTCCTCAGACCCACAAAATCCCTGATAGTATCGTAAAAATCTACACCTGATACTCTCATCTCATCAGAAGTAACTTCTCCCCCTACATAGCTCTCTGATACTCTTCCCAATTTTATTTTCCCCAGCGAATAAATAACAAGACCTACAATTATCCCCAGGATTATAAGAATAGTAGCAAGTCCTGGTTCCCACCAGCCAAGCCAGAGGTGAGGAGAAGGAATTTCGGGCACAGAAGGTAAAATAAATAGTTTAAGGGGAACCTGGTAGGCAAATACACCAAATACAACACAAAGCCCGGCTAAAACTATCAGGGGAAAAAGCATGGGTGCACCAGCTTCTTTTAGAGTTTTCCCGGATATTTTTTCTTTGACCTCATCGCTTTCCGTGGAAAGGAATGTCCCATGGATAAGTTTCATGAAGCTTGCCAGAGTTAAGGCAGAACCAAACATTGCTGCAAGAAGCCAGATAATCCACATACCACCACCTTCAAGCTTCCCAGCTTCCACCACAGCCTGATAGACCATCCATTTGGAAAAAAATCCATTAAAAGGAGGAACTCCCGAGATGGAAAAAGCAGCAATTAAAACAGTTATAAAGGTAACAGGCATAAACTTTGCCAGACCTCCCAATCTGTCAATGTCCGAGGTTTTAACCTTATGCTCAACAGAGCCTCCTCCAAGAAAAAGACAGGCTTTATATATGGCGTTGTTTAGCATATGAAATACCCCTCCCGCTATCCCCAGAGGAATACCTGTCCCTATCCCCAGAACCATATAACCTACCTGTGAGATAGCGTGATAGGATAAAAGCTTCTTTAAGTCATGTTGAACAAGAGCCATCATCACCGCTACTATGATGGTTAAAGAACCGATAAGCAAAAGAAGAAAAGAAAGGGATGTATTAGGCATCAATTTGAAAAAATCAAAACATATACGCGCAAGCAAATAAATTCCCAGAAGCTTATCCAGGGAGGCGGGAAGGAAAGCCATTACCGGCGTTGGCACTTTATCTGCAGCATCAGGAATCCAGGAATGAAAAGGTATAGCGCCTGCCTTGGCAATAGCTCCCATCATTAAAAGCACAAAAGAGGCCACAGCTAAACCAGAGTTTATGGACAAAGGGTTACCCTGGCTCATATAGAGACTGCCGCTTAAGCGGTAAAAGAATAAAACTCCTAAAATTAAAGCAAAATCCGCCGCTCCAACTATAAAAAGACCCTTGGTGGATAATTTGTAGGAACCAAGAGATAAAAAGGCATAAAGAAGTATTCCCAGGGCTCCCCAGAAAAGCAAAAATACCACTAAATTGGCAGCAAGAGCTGCTCCTGCAGCGCAGGATGTTGTCAAAAGAAGATACGGGTAATACTCTTTTAACCTGACATTTTCAGCCATAAACTTTACCGAATAAAGAGAAATCAAGAAAGAGAAAAGACAGGCAAAAAGCAGTATAAAAGAGGAAAATCTGTAGCTTTGCAGGGCGAAATCTATTCCCAAAAAGGTGAGCCAGGGATAGCTTAAGAAAATGTCCTTGGAGGAAAATATGAAAATAGCAAAGATAAAAACTATTAAACTAATAGCTATGCTAATACTCTCTTTAGCTTTCCTTGCAGGAATTAAAAAACACAAAACCCCACCTATGATGGGTAAAATTATTGGATAAAGCAGTATGGAGGAATTCATTTTTCACACCTTTTTAATTTACTTAAACATACCGGCAACTGCAGCCACAGGAAGTCCCATTGCTTGAGCTATAAAGACTCCTATGGCAAGGGAAATTATTCCCAGCAAGACTACACATCCTACCATTAGTTTACCTGGAGCGGCAAATTCCCCGCTTTCTTCCTCTTTTCCCATAAAAATAGCGTTGAATAAACGCAAAAGATAAAGCATGGTTAAAATAGCAGCAACTATAGCTAAGGTAGCAATCCACAGATGCCCTTCCTTTACTGCACTCATTATAACCATAAGCTTGGCATAAAATCCTCCAAAAGGAGGAAACCCTGCTATGGAAAAACAGGAAAACAAAAATCCAACACCAAAAAGAGGCGAGGTTTTCATCATTCCTCCAAGTTTAGCTATATCTCTTGTTCCGTATCTTCTCTCTACCACTCCTGCCCCTAAGAAAAGAGAAGCTTTTGCTATGGCATGCACCATAAAGTAAAGAAGTCCTGCTATAATACCCATCTCCTTCAAGAGAGCAAATCCTAAGAGAATATAACCTACCTGAGAAACCGTAGAATAAGCGATAATGCGCTTTATATCCTTTTCTAAAAGAGCAGCTCCTGCACCAATTAAAGAGGATATAACCGCTAAGCTGAGAATCCAACTCCAGGATATCCCGCTCATCCACACAAAAATGCGAAGGAAAGCTAAAAGTCCAACCTCCACCTCTACTCCCGAAAGAATGGCACTCATAGGAGAAGGAGCCACCGGATGAGCATCAGAGAGCCAGGTATGCAGAGGAAGAATTGCTGATTTGGCAATAATTCCTAAGAATATAAGAAAAAGGGCGGTATTGATATCAGGGATAAAGGAGCCTCTCAGATGGAAAAGGTCTAAGGTTCCAGTTTGAACATATATAAGGCTAAACCCCATAAGCATAAATGATGAACCTAAGAAGGTCATCAGAAAAGTTTTATCGGCAATCAAAACTACTTTTTTCTCTCTATAAAAGCCTACCAGTCTCCAGGTAGTAAGTGCTGCTATTTCCCAGAAAACGTAGAAAAGAATAAGATTCTTAGAAAAAGATACTCCGAGCAGGGATGCTATCATTAATGAGGTTGTGAAGTAGTACTCTCTTTGATTTTCAGAATTCTTCATGTAAGAAATAGAGTAAATAAGAGCAACAAGTCCAATAAAGGAAAATATGAGAGCAAAGATTAAACTTATGCCATCAGCAAAAAAAGAAAAGTCAAAATAACTACCTGCAACAGATAAAATATCTATGTTGATAAGCTCGCCCCGTATAATCGGACTTATTAAAAAGAGGAGAAAAACAAAGGATACCGCAACTATTCCTGCTGCCCATCCTTCCCTGAATTTTCTTGGAAAAAGAAGACAGAAAAAGGAACCTATTAAGGGAACCATAACCGAACCCATCAGGAAAAAGCTTGGCATTTATAACTCCTTTTATAACCCTAATTGTTTACGAAGTCCTCTGGTTTTTTCCTGGGATAACCTCACCAGCTCATTTCCATCAAGCTCCACCTTACCCCCTCTTTTGTCCATCACCCTCATCATCCGTTCTGTGCAACAGTAGCAAGGGTCTATAGCGGCTAAGATTATAGCAGCATCAGCGACACTTTCCCCGGGAACTGTTGCCTTGCAGGTAGGAAGATTCACATAAGTTGGAGCTCTCACTTTTACCCTCACTGGATTATTGGAGCCATCTGAGCGCACATAGTGGAAAGTCTCGCCCCTGGGAGCTTCATGATGTCCCTTTCCTTCTCCATGGGGCATTTTTTTTATCTTGACAGCTATATCTCCCTTCACCTTCTTAAGTTTGTCAAGACACTGACGAATTATCTTCACAGATTCAAAACACTCAAGCAGTCTCACCACAGCTTTGGCAAAAACATCTCCTGCTTCTTGAGTAATAATATTCCACTCCACTAAATCATAGGCGGCATAAGGGTCATCTTTGCGAACATCAATAGCTACTCCGGATGCCCTGGCAGTTGGACCAACAGCACAGTATTTTATGGCATCTTCCTGGGTGAGAATTCCAACACCTTTAAGCCGAGCAGCAAGAACAGGGTCATCAAGAGCTGCTTTGGTAACCATGGCTATTTTTCTCTCTGCCTCATCCAGAACTTTCGTAAGATGGGGTATATCTTCCTCCTTTATATCCCTTTTAACTCCTCCCGGCCTCATCATAGCATAATGATTCCTGTTGCCCGTAACATGCTCAAAAATTTCTAAGATAGGTTCTCTATACTTCCACGCCCACATCCATAAGGTATTATACCCTAAGAAATGCCCTGCCAATCCCACCCAGAGAAGATGAGAGTGAAGTCTTTCCAGCTCACCTACAATACTTCTTATATACTTTGCTCTCTCGGGTATCTCTACTCCAGCAAGGTCTTCCTGGGCATTGCAGTTAGCAATGGGATGAGAAGTGGAGCATATTCCACAGATTCTTTCCACAAGAAAAATTACCTGGTCCCAGTTCATTCTCTGACCAATCTGTTCAATAGCACGGTGGTTGTAGCCTATATGAACATCTATATCAACAACCTTTTCCCCTTCCACATAAAGTTCAAAAAACTCAGGCTCTTCCTGGAGAGGATGAAAAGGTCCTATGGGAATAATTGTTCTTTTATCGCTGGCCATCTATTTCTCCTTTTGAACATCTTCAGGAAACTGGGCATCTCTGTAGTCTAATCTCAAAGGATAAACCCCCTCGGGCCAGTCCTCAGAAGTTAAAAGAGGCCTTGGGTCAGGATGATTTAAAAATTTAACCCCTAAAAGCTCCTGAATCTCTCTTTCTATCCACGTAGCTCCAGGAATAGAAGGAGCAATTGATTCTATTTCACATTTTTGCCTGGGAACGAGAACCTTCACTGTAACTACCTGACCTCCCTCCCTATCAAAAGAAAAGTGGTAAAGTATTTCAACTCCTTTTGGAGTATCAATTCCCGAGGCAATGATAAATCTTGCCCTTAACTTTTCAAAAAGATGCTTTGCTACAAAAGCTATATCGGTTTTTTTTATGGTAAAATAATGCCTTTGAGAAGATTTTTCCTCCCAGGCAACTATTTTATCCTTTAAGAGCTCTTTTGTCTTCTCTATTATATCTTTTTCAGTCATGTTCTATCTCACTTTCTTTGCGGGTAATTTCCCATTAAGAGATTGGATAAGTTTTACCACTCCATCAATCATAGCTTCAGGTTTTGGGGGACAGCCAGGAATATAGGCATTCACCGGGATAACCCTATCAAAAGGTCCTGCCATATTGTACCCTGTCCTGAATATACCTCCGGTACAAGCACAGGCACCAATTGCTACAACAAGCTTGGGTGCAGGCATTTGTTCGTAAACTCTTTTCACCCTTAGCAGACATTTTCTGGTAACTATGCCCGTAGCTAAAATTACATCGGCATGGCGGATACTTCCCACCAGCATAATCCCGAACCTCTCCAGGTCAAACCTTGGAGTAAGACAGTCCAATATCTCAATATCGCAGTTATTGCAGGAACCTGCAGATAAATGATAAACCCATATGGATTTTTTAAGAGAAAACATTGTTAGACTCATTTATTTCTCCATCTCCCCATTAGTTTAAAGCCCGACAAGAGCTAATATAAAACCAACAATTGCCAGGGGAAACATTTTAAGCCAGAAAAAGTTCACAGCCTGGTCTATCCTCAAACGAGGATTAGTATTTTTTACCAGAATTATGAGAATTAAAACAACAATATATTTTATAACTGAATAAAGAGCTTGCATTCCATCAAACCTCATTCCTCCGGCAAAAACAGTAATCAAAAATACAGGAACTGTAAAAAGCATCATAGCCTTTATATTTTATAACTGAATAAAGAGCTTGAATTCCACCAAACCTCATTCCTCCGGCAAAAACAGTAATCAAAAATACAGGAACTGTAAAAAGCATCATAGCCTTTATAAGTTTAAACATAGCAAGGGAAGGGCCCGAGTATTCAATTAAAGGCCCGGCCATTATCTCCTGTTCAGCCTCAGGTATGTCAAATGGGGCAAGGGTTAATTTTGCCTGCATGCAGATAAATGCGACCACCAAAGCGATAAGGGAGGATATGTGATGAGTAAACATCATACCATGATTTATCTGATAGGAAACAATGGAGCCTATTCTGATATCTTTAATGATTACCACCGGAGTAAAAATAGCCACAATAAAGGGAAGCTCATAGGCTAATAACAGTTTTATTTCTCTGCTTGCTCCTAAGGAGGCAAGAGGATTTCCTGAAGCCGCTCCTCCAATCATAATAGCTAAGGAGGGAAGTATTGAAAGATAAAGGATTACAATAAGGTCTCCCAGAAAAGTGGTGGCAGGATAAAGATTCATCTGCCAGAGCATTAAGGAAACAAGAGTAATACCAACAAGACCAACAAGGGGAGCAGACAGGAAAGTTATTTTCCTTGCACCAGAAGGTATTATCGTTTCCTTACCCATTAACTTTAAAAAATCAATGAAATTCTGGTACCAGGGTGGTCCAACTCTCCACTGGAGACGCGCCGTAACCTTTCTATCTACCCATGCGGCAAAAAGCCCTATCACGGCAGTGAAAAGAAACCCCGGGAAAATCAAAAAATATAGCAAAGCTAAAAGAACCTCGCTCATTGTCCCTCACCTTTTTTGGAAACTAACTCCTTTTTCCACGGTTTAACCTTGACCAGTACCTGTCCTGCTTGAAAGATATTTTTATCCGGCTCTTCTTTAAAATCTCCGTATTTAATAGCACTCTGGCTGGTTTCCACACAGATGGGCACATCTTTTTCTTTTAATCTGCCCTCGCACAAATCACAGTGAAAGCTGAGAAAGGGTAAAATCTCCATATAAATCACACCAAAAGGACAGGCAACAGCGCAGGATTTACAGGATACACATAGACAATCATTTCTTACATTAGTTCCCGTTTCCTCAACTCTTTCCAGGGCATCATATCTACAGGCATGCACACATGGGTAATCCTCACATTTTCTACAGACAATTTGAAAGGCGAGCCATTCACGCAAACTCACAATACCACTATTTTTAAAATGATAAGGATAGCTACACTTAATGTTTAAATTGTTCCAGCTTTTGCTTATCTCATCCAGCTCTATTAAAAGTCTTTTAGCCAATTTTCTCTCCTAATCCCAGATTGCAGGGATATCTTTCAACTGCTCGTAGGTAAAAACAGGCCCATCCCTGCAAGCAAGGAATTTGCCCAGTTGGCAGTGGCCACATTTACCTATTCCACAGGACATATTCTTTTCCATAGAAAGATAAATCTTTTCCGGGGTATATCCCACATCCAGCAATTTTAAAGTAGTAAATTTCATCATCACAGGAGGACCACAAACAACAGCGATGCTTTCAGAAATGTTGCTAACTTCCTCATCAATTCCATCAAGCGTTGTGGTGACAAGACCCACTTTACCTTTCCACTTTTCATCTCCCACATCCACTGTTACCCGGAAGGAAATCTTACCCGCAAACTCTTTTTGCCACTTATTTAGGATGCTTTCTTTGTATACAATATCTTCAGGAGTTTTTGCCCCGTAACAAAGAACAATTTTTTTATACTCTTTTAGATTATAGGTTAAAGTTAGGAAAAGTGACCTTAGCGGTGCAAGACCAACTCCTCCTCCCACAATGAGAATCTCCCTGTTCCTCCATTCATCTACAGGGTATCTATTACCGTAAGGGCCACGAATCCCAACTAAATCATTCTCTTTCATATTATGCAGGGTAGAGGTAATTTTTCCCACCTGCATGATGGTTACTTCCATTTTTTCTTTCTCATAAGGAGATGAAGAGGGGGTAAAAGGTCCCTCACCTACTCCAGGAATGGTTAGTTGAATAAACTGGCCCGCATTAAACTCAAAATGATTTTCTGGCTTTAAGACAAAAGTTTTTATCTGCGCTGTTTCAGGAATAATCTTTAAAATTTGCGTTTTTATTGGTTCGTAGGGATTATTCATTTTTCCAAGCCCACGGTTATTTTTTTCTCCACAGCAAGGTCCCTGAAAACTTTTCGCATATCAATTTTACCAGGGCAAACTGCTATACATCTACCACAGCCTGTGCAGGCATCAAGGTTTATATTTTCAGGGAAAAAATAAAATTTGCATAAAAGTCTGTTGGCAAATCTCTGATGAAGATAAGGTCTGGGATTGGCGCCACCTGCTACACGAGCAAACCCGGTTAAAAGACAGGCATCCCAGAGATAGTGCCTTTCATATTTGTCTTTTGTTTTACTATCTGTTAGCAAAAAACATCTACAGGTAGGACAGATTTGATTGCATCCACCACAATCAACACACATTTCACTGTGTTCTTTCCAAACAGGAGAAGCATCACTATCTCTTATTAGTTCTCTATAAGATTTTGCCGGCTTAAATTCTCTATTATTCTTTTCAATGAGTTTAACCACCCTTTCTCTATTTTTATCCCTTTTATTAATCATATTTTGCTCAGCGGCTGAGAAAAGAGCCTCATTTTCTTTAATAAGCTTTTCCCCTTTATCTGAGCCCACCTGAATTATGAAACCTTCCTCAAGTGAGGAAAAATTCAAATCAAAACCCTCTCCAGGAAAAGGGTCCACACCCACCAATCTGCAAAAACATACCTCATCCGGACTCAAACAATCAAAGCTTATAAGCGTTGTTTTCTCCCGCGCCTCTATGTAGAAAGGGTCCTTATATTCTACGCCAAATTTCTCTCCAGAATATACGCTGTCCGATATTTTTAAAGCATGAAGGTCGCAGTTTTTTGCTCCTAAGATTACACAATTTTGCTGCTCATGGACCAAAGAGGAATTAAAGTATTCGCTCACCTTGCGTCTGGCGGGAAGAAAAAAGGACTTTAATGGATGGATAGCACGTCTTGTATCAACCTTTATTTTATCTATGTTTTCTTGGTTAACTTTCTCATAGAAGAGAAAATCTTCTTTCTCCACTGGAGCATAGACAGAAAATCTCTCAACTAAATTCTGCACGAACTTTAGGAAATTATCCTTACCTACGAACAATTTCTCCATTTCCTCTCCTTTTCCTCTCCCTGGCACTTTGTGAAAAACATCACAACATTTTAGTAAATATTATTTCTTTGTCAAGTGATTATTTTCACAAAACATCTGGCAAATAATACCAGATAAAAAAACTTTGTCAAATGCTGTTCACAATTTCATCAATGTCAAGATAGGTTTCCATCAGGCGCGCAGCTTCTTTCACCTTATCCTCATCCTTAGCTCTAATTTTAACCCGACACTCGTGCACTTTTTTAGTAGTTATATAGGTATCATCCTCTGAAATAAGTATGGGGAACTGACTTTCCTTTAAAAGTCTCATCACCCCTTCATGAGGTAAAAGATTTCCCGTTAAAATAATCCCGGCTATTTCATAATCTTTCCCCATAACTCGCTCACCGGCAATAGCAGCCAGAATAATATCCTCCCTATCTCCGGGAACAATTATAAGGCTACAGGGGGCAAAGTAGGAGAGGGCATGGTAAGGCTCCATCGCTCCCACCAAAACACGCAGCACTTTTTTTTGTAAAAATTTTCCCCCATAAATAACTTTTCCTGTTATAGCCTCTAAAATTTGCTCCATGGTGGGATAAGTAAGACACTGCTTAAAAGGGATAACACCCAGAAGTTTTATACCTTTTCTTTCAAAACCAATTTTCGTAATTTTTTTTATCTTCTCATATTTTTCCGCAATGACTTTATTTAAGACTACCCCAATTATCTCAACCTTCTCCTGGTCAAAAAGCGCCTTATTAATTATTACTTCATCAATAGGTTTGCCTATTCCTCCTGTGGAAACTAAAATAACCTTACATTTGAGAAGTTTTGCCACCGAGGCATTGCAAAGGTCAAATACAGCTCCTACCCCTGCATGACCTGTTCCCTCAATGAGCATTAAATCTTTATTTCTTGATATACGCTCGTAGCTATCCTCTATCATTTTTATATACTTCTCTAAGCCACCCTCTACAAGGTATCTCTCGGTAAAACCCTTGGCAACAGTTATAGGATTCATGTCCTTCAGGTTGTTATTTACCCCACACACCTCTCTCATTAACACAACATCTTCATCAACCTTAACACCATCCTGTTCTACATAGTGCTGCCCAACAGGTTTCATAAAACCAACGCGCGAATATTCTTTCTTAAGAACCTGAAGCAACCCTAAGCATACGGTTGATTTGCCATCATCCTGGCGGGTTGCTGCTACAAAAACTCTTTTGTGGAAGCTCATTTCTTTCTGCTTTCCTTGTAAGCTTTTATAAACGAATCTGAATATATCTGTTTGTTTAATATAAGCTCACAAGTTATAGCTGAGTTCACCAGTTCCTCATCCGTAACATCGCATATAGCTGCATCCAGACCTGCCTCAATACACATAACAAGAAAAATACGATTGATAAGCTCCTCCTCTTTGGTTTGAGAAGAAATGTTACTTAATCCTATAATTATGTGGGGAGGAGGACTGGACAGGAGTGTAAACTGGCGAATAGCCTCCAGAACAGACGACGCCTGCTCCTGCAAAAATTTTAAAGGCATAGTTATGGGGTCAAGAAAAAGTTTATCCTCAGGCAGTCCCTTTTCTATAGCTTCACTAAATAAAGTAGCACCCAGTTCCACTCTTTTGTTTGCATCTCGTGGGGCTCCTTTTTTATCCATGCATAACCCAATTAAAGAGGCGTTACTTTCAACTGCAAGCGGGATAATCTCATCAAGCTTTTCCTTATCAGCAGTAGTTGAATTAATCAGAGGAGATTTATGGCAAAGTTTTATAGCTTTCTCTATAAAAGAAAGCTTGTTACTGTCAATAGAGATGGGGGTAGATACCACTTCCTGAACAGTTTCAATCATCCAGACAAAATCGTCCAGTTTATTGGAAAGAGCTCCCATATTAACATCTAAGTAATCTGCACCTGCCTCTGTTTGAATTTTAGCCCAGCGCCCGATAATGGATTTATCCTTTTCCTTTATAGCCTTCTGGATATCCTTAAAACCACCATTTATTCTCTCTCCCACAAAAATCATCGTTATCCTCCATAATTCTCGGTTGTTTTATTTATCCGGTTAAACTTTCAATATATTTTTTAGTCTCTGCTACAGCTTTTGGATGGCGCATAATTAAAATATCAGAACCTGCTTGAAGATAGACCGTAGCGGTAATAGCTTCCCATAGAGGACCTCTTTGAGTATGATCTCCCCATTCAGGAACTTCTTTTTGCAAAGCTTTTGCTTCCTTTACTTTCCAGACCTCTTTTCCAATATCTCCTAAAATAGGCATAGCCCACATTTTATCTCCCGATAATCCCGCTATGCGTCCCCTCTCCATAATTGAGTAAACATATTCAATTCCGTATCCTAAAGCACCGGTGGTTGGATAAATGACAATATCCTCCGGAGCAAGACCAATATCGGTAGCTAAAATATTAACCTGCTTGGCTATATTTATATCTACAGGTGATTCCGCAATCAGTTTATGCCTGTCAGCCTTACACAAAGCTACAAGTGTTTTGTAGTTGTCCTCAGTTATGCTACCAAGAAGACACCTCTCTCCTGCAGCAGCTTGAGAGCAAGCAGGAAATACCTCATTATCTTTTTCATCACTGCCACATCCAAAGATAATAAGAGGGGCGCTGACAGATTCTAAAACCTTTTTAACTGCCGCAGCCGCCTCATCAGAACCTTTATTTTCTCCATCCGGGTCGCAGCCCTGAAGTCTCAAGCAAACAAGGTCTGCTCCAAACTCATCTACACATTTTTTTGCCCATTTCCCCGCATCATCCCACACATCAGAAAAATATTTTGCCAGCTCCTCAGGCCAATCTTTAGGAGCTACATCCCAGACTTCCAGCGCTATTACCGGAGGATGAGGCAGCTCTCCTTCAAAGTAAAGGAAAGGCAAGCTATTAGCCCCTCCCACAGTAATGGTATGGGACCTTGTCCCTCCCTCCTCTTTCGTGGCTCCTATGGTTACCTCATTTATTGGATTGGGCCATTTTTGTTTAACATCAGGAATCTGCATATTACCCTCCTTATTTTGGGGTCAGGTCTTGCAATATCACATCTACTCACTTTCAATCTACTACATGAACTACATAAATACCCAAATGTTATATTGCAAGACCTGACCCCTTGAGCGACCCCTTGAGAATTTCCCTGACAGAACAAAGAGCGGGTGAGTCTTTCGGTAACTCAAACAAAGACCTCCCCTTCCAGGTATACTCCTCCAGCTTCGCATCATACTCTATCCTGCCCAAATAACCCTCACCCATACTCTTGAAATATTTTTCTTTTTCTTCGTCAAATTTGTGATTGGCTATAAGGTAAAGATTGTCATAATGAATCCCAATCTCAGAAGCAATTTTTTTTATCCGCTCCACATTATTTAAAGCTTTCCTTGAAGGGTCTAATATCACAAATACATCCTGCACCTGGGAAACTATTCTTCTGTTAATATGTTCCAGTCCTCCGGGAGAGTCTATAATAGTATAAGTGTAGCTCATAGCCATTTTAGAGACAACTTCTCTTAAAATATTATTAGGCATACAGTAACAACCCTGGGTCCATTTGACCCCCAGGCTCATCATATCAAATTTTTCTGATTCATATAAGCACGAGGTATTAATCAGATACTCTATTTTCTCAGGTAAACTTATTGATTTTAACTCTTTATCTGTTTGTTCTTTTTGAATATCAAAAAGAGCCTCAGAGATAGTCTTTATCCTTTCCTTCTGGAGGTCAACCCCTAACATATCAGCAAGACTCATATCAGAATCTGCATCAATAAGCAAGGGATGTGAATTGAGACACAAAGCTGCTAAAGCTACAAAAGTTGTTTTTCCCGTTCCACCTCTTCCCGTGCAAACAATCTTTTTACTCGTCTTAAACCCCCTTTTCTACTTTTTTCATTTCTGTCACTGAGGGAAACCTGTTTCCATTGGTATGAGGCAAAAATTTTGCCGACATAAACTCATCCATATATCCTGGATAGGTAATTAAATCGTAGTAAGTTATTCTTTTAGCTATCTTATAGCAGGTATCAAAAGCCTGTCGGGATAAAAGTGCCATCTTCGCTCCCAGGATAGAAGTATTACCCACAAACTGTATTTTTTCTCTATCTATATCAGGTATAAGGCCAAGGGTTATTGCATTTTCCTTACTAAGGTAGTTACCGAATCCTCCGGCAATATGTACTCTTTTAATATCAGAAAATTCAATATTTAAAGATTTAATTAAGATATTAACTGCAGCAAAAATAGCTGCCTTTGCCCTGAGGAGGTTCTCTATATCTGGTTGAGTTATAACTATATCATCTCCATCAGTCTGAGAGGCAGGAACTACCAGAAATTCAAACTCCCCATCCTGTTCTCTCACCCTACCATCAATCCCTGCTCTAAGACGACCTGCCCTATCCACAAATCCTGCCTTAAAAAGCTGTGCCATAATATCAATTAACCCTGAACCGCAGATACCACGAGGCCTGCCTCCCCCGATGGTTGTATATCTCACCTTCCCCTGTTCGGTAATTTCAAGCCTCTCTATGGCACCTTCCCCCGCCCTCATTCCACTTTTAACACCGCTTCCCTCAAAAGCAGGACCGGCTGATGCAGAGCAGCACACCATCCACTCTTTGTTTCCAATAACTATCTCACCATTTGTTCCTATATCTATAAGTATACAAAGCTCTTCTACCTGATAAATCCCTGTAGCTAAAATACCCGCAGTAATATCTGCACCTACCCAGCTTGCAATACCTGGGATGGAATATAAAAGTCCCCGGGGGTTTATCTTTATCCCCACCTCTGCTGCTCTTATAGGTGGAGGATATGTACAGACCGGAATGTAAGGTTCTTTTCTTATGCGGGAAGGGTCAAGTCCTAAGAGAAAATGAATCATGGCGGTATTTCCCACACAAACTAAGCCCATAATATCATTAAGGCGAATATTGTTGCGAGAGACAAGAATTGATATTAAGTTGTTAATATCCTCCACAATAACTTCCCTCAATTTATCTGCACCCTTTAGCTCGGCATAAATTATTCTTCTTGTAACCTCCTCCCCGTATACGCGCTGAGAGTTGTAAGTTGCCTCCGCATCTATTGTCTCTGATGTGTTCAGGTTAACAAGATGTGCTACAACTGTAGATGTCCCAACATCAATAGCTATAGCAAAATTTTTATCTTTTGTGTTTCCTTTTTCCACCTGAATGACCTCTGTGGTTGCCCCCCTAACTCCTAAAGTTGTAGTAACCTTCCAGCCTGCTTCTCTTAAAATATGAGGAAGGCCCCTTATTACTTTAAGCCCTGTTTGCATATTCTCAATTTTTTTATGGCGTCTTATCTCACGATAAAGACGAGCATGGTCAGAAATATTATCCTGTAAGGTGGCAGGAGGAAGTTCCAGATAAATTTTTTGAACAAGAGGCTCATACCTGAATGTAACCTGCTCCTTCATGGGAGCATATAAAGCTCTGAAACGCTGGGCGTCCATGTCTATGAGAATTTTACCTTCTATTCTGGATTCAGGTGGAACCTCAACCTCCACATCTCCCACAACTTCACTCTGGCAGGCAAGAACATAACCTCTCTTTATATCTTCCCTGGCAAGAAGCGTTGTGGGTCTTGTTTTAACCTCGCCTTTCTTAACAATCAGTCTGCACTTTCCACAGATTCCATCCCCACCACAAATTGAGCTAACATAAACACCAGCCCTTGTAGATGCCTCAAGTAAACTTACCCCCTTTTCTACCTCAATAGTTTCGCCCTCTGGCAGAAAAGTTACCTTGGCTATATCTTTTTTCATCTTTGCTCTTTTTTGCTCATATATCCCTTCCACTCATTTTTTAGAAAACTGGGGATGCGGGCCGCATCTTCCGGGCCAACGAGCACATCCCATCCAAATTCATCAATGAGCTCTGCTCTGAAAACAGCAACAAGACCAGGAATAATTACAGTATTGTGGCTTATCTTTTCTCTTGCTTTTTGCTGCTCTAAAGTTTTTGCAGCTTTCTCCGCAGACCATTTATCCCCGGCATAGGCATTTAAAACACCCATACCTTCAGTATCTACAGAACATATATAAGCAGGAACTTTACTATTTTCAACTTCTGATTCTACGGTAAAATAGGTAAGGGAAAAATTAGTAGTTACAAGCAGGGGTGAGGTTGGTGTCACTGCCCCTATTTCATAAAGCCTGGATTCAACCGCGTTAGGCACCTGAGGGTCAGTATAGATATTTTGTCTCACGGTTAAAAGTGGTAAAATTTGCCAGGAAGTTTTTGCACTTAAAGCCACAATATTTGCATACTTGCACACATAAGTAGATGCTTGAATAATCTCCTGAAAAGAGTCGCTCTCACCCGTAAAAATTATCGTAGGATATCCTACGGGACGGAAAGTTTTCTCAACCGCTAATCTCCTTAGCCTGGTTAAATTATCAAGAGCTGTTTTTGGCTCTCTGGAACCCGGGTCAAGAACAAGCTCGTCCACTCCAATTTTCTTTACATCCTGGGTAAGAGCAGCAAGCTCTTCTAAGCTCTCAGCATAAACTGCAAGAGGGCAGTTAAATTCTTTAGCAAGGGAAGCCATTTTTTCATAATTTTTTTTGGTAGCAGCATAAAGCAAGGGTTTTCTGTTACCGGCTATTTTTAAGGCAGATTCCATAATGGATGGGTCTTTGCAGATAAGGATGAGTGGAAAATCGCTCTTCTCTACAACCTTCTCGGTTAAGTTAGCATAATCCCTGGCAGTTGTTGATTTGTGCTGCAGGGCTACAAAATTTACGCTTATTTCCTCCCCCACCCGGGTAAACTTTAGTTTGTTTATAGAGCTTATCTCATCATCCAGCTGACTATCGGTCAGGGTATCCTCAACTAAAACAGCTATCCCGGTTGGGTGATGGAATTTCTCCTTATGTCTGAAAAGTACTGTTTCCTGTCCCACCTCTACCTTATTGTGGTCAGTGCCAATCGTTACAAGCTTCATGGGTGGAGCTGATGCCTCGGCAAGCTCTGCTCTTGCCTCTTCGCTTGCATGAGGACACTGATTCAAGGCAACCTTCTTCGCCGCCACTTGCATAGCAAAAGCCATGCAGGTAGGAAAATTACAATCTCCACAGTTAGTCTTAGGTAAAAGTTTATAAATTTGTAATCCCGTTAAAGCCATTTACTCCCTCCTTATTGGTTACATCATTGGTTCCATTGAAAGGGCCGGATGATTTTTTTTCTGCAAAAATTCAAGCAGCTCCTCTGTGGTCGTAGCATCTTTCTCGCTTGCTATTTTTTCCATTAAGTCGGGTTCTCCTATCTCCTCAAGCCTTTTCTGTAATCTTTCTTTTATCTCCTCCTTGAGCATATCTGGCATCCAGACAACTCGCTTTAAACCACCTTCGGCAGAGATAAATTTTTTACTTGTTATATAGAGCTTACCAATACCAATAAATCCAGGAGTCTGCACCCCACCTCCCACCTGTCCGGCCATGGTGCTAAAGGTCATTCCCACAGGAGTCATACCCGAAAATTCCCTGTTAACAATCATTACACCATTTGCCTCAGGTAAAAGTGCCACAATACACTCGAAGCAGCCACACGAAGTCATTGGGTCCTCCAGCATGGAGTAGGCATTAAATTTTTCCAGGTTTCCATTTGATTTAACCTTAAGATACTCATTTATCCCTTCCCACTGACCTTTAACCGGGTCAAGACATTTTCCCTTCTTCACTGGTTCATTAGGTCCATGGGGATTTATCTGGTAGGATGCCTTACAATCAAGCGTGGTATAGGCTCCGCAAAGTCCTAATCTTTCAGGGGTTACAATGCAAACATGATTCGGTGCATAGGACTGACAGTTTTTCACTACCACACCATTTACCAGGTAGTTATGCGTATTTTTAACACTGAAATTGTAAACGCGGGAGTCTAAGTATTTAACTTCTTGTATATCTTTTATTCTTTCGAAGCTCGCCCTTGAATTGTACCAGGATAAAAGTTCCCTGTAGTTATAATCACAGGGCTCAACTATTTCTTTTAAATCATCCAACAACAGTTTCAACTTTTCCCGGGATATACGATGTTTTCCCGCAATCCAATTTTTAATGGTTTTATAATCAACAGATAGTTTGGTTATCTGGAGTTTCTTTTGATATTTTTGGACAAGATTCTCTATCAATCTTCCGCAAAGGTAGGGAACGGTATCTGTGCGTATGACATGATTTTTGTCACGATGTGATAGCACCTCTTCCATCTTTTGCAACTTAGCAGGATGCTGGGAAGATATCAGGGCTCTGAATTTCTCTACATCATTAAAACTTCTGGTTCCTATCTGGTACCCACGGGTGGTTTTGGTTATGTAAGAGGAGATCCCTAACTTTTTCAACAAAAGATGAATATGTTGTGCTTCTTTGTAGTCCCCGGTGGAGATAAAAATATGCTCTTTGGTTACATGACCATCACCGTCAAAAAGTCCCCTGATAAACGAAGCAACTAAACTTGAGGAAAGGGAGGAAATACTTTCGCCGTTCCATCCCCTATTCTTTCTAACTCCCAACCCCATCAGAATCTGTCCTAAGAGAGGATTATGAACATGGCAGACAAAAACTTTTTGTCTCCCTCTAACCTCCACTCCCTTGGAAATGGATACAGCAGGCTCTACCTCATAAACTTTGGGGTGCACTCCCAGCCAGTTGCAAACAATCTGCCCGAATCTATCCACTAAAGTTTTTTCAGCATTGGTGAACTGGACATAACTGCTTTTTCCTCTCTTAATAATACAGCCATCGGAGGCTACCAATCCAGCCACATATAAAAACTCCTCATTTAAAATGTTTTCATTTAATCTACATCCTTTGCCTATTCCTAATTCTTTTATCCGTGTTTTAAACTCATTCCAGGAAATTGTTAGCTTTTCACAAATTGATTTAACTTCTTTTAGACTTAACCTTCTTCGAGCAACCTTTTCCCCTATTCTTAAAGCCTGGTAGAGCTTTTGATAATCAATACCTAACTTGGAAGCTCCCTTACTTAGAGTCTCATACTTTCTAAGAATAGATCCCTTTAAAGAGAAAAGAGCCTCGTCATCACAGACCTTGATTTCTGGAGATAAGAAATCTATCACATAGGGCTCTTTATCCCTCCCTTTATCAATAGCGCTTGTCAGGGGAGACATAAGCCAATCACCGATTTTCAACTCTGAAGCCCTCAACCATTCAAGAGCCTCCTTTTTATCTACCAGAAGATTATGGTTGGGAGTAAGAGCAAGAGAATTCCCGTTACTTAAAGTAATCTTTATCAGCTTTGATGGGGCAGGATTAAGAAAAAGCTCTTCCACAGATTGAGCCTGAAAATCGTGACTGTTTAAAGACAAGACATATTTAAAGGATGCCTCATCAAAGAGGTTTTCCACGCTCTTAAAAGAACCATCAGGCAGAAGGATAGTCTCTTCCCCGGGAACACAGAGAATGCAACTAAAAAACTCATCTACATCTTCGTCGGTCATTCCACCTAACCTCTCATCTCTTTCATGATAAATTTTTCTTGCCGCCTCAAGCAGCTCCTTTATTTTCTCCTCATCGGTAATTAGTTTAACCTGGACTTTATCTACAATCTTTGAGTACTCATCTTTAATCTTAGCTACGAGTATTTCTCCAAGGTGTTTCAGTCTAAATCCTTTCTGGTAGGCCTCTTTGCTTATTCTTATCCAGGCAATGGCTCTTTGCCCCATATGGAATATTCCATTGGCACAGGATATAAACTCATGAATTCTTCGCTCAAGCACAGTTTCAAAATCTTCACTGAACTGTCTTCCCGCAACTTGCACCAGCGTACCAAGATTATAAGCAGCACCTTCCTCCATCTCATCAACATCAGGACCTATAACCTCAATTTTGCCATCTTCCACCTGGTCCATAGAGCGACCTCTTAAAAGTTCAAAAGCGATGCTTTTTTTCCCGCCAAATTCAACCTGCATCTGTTCTTTCCTGACTCGCTCACCTTCAAATCCTGCTCCGTAGGGGACAGGTATGGGAATCTCGGTGACCTTTATTTCAAGCCCTCTTACTTCAACGGCTTTGGTCACTATTTTATCCAAGGAGATACCTGATACAACGTGCTCATAAGTGCAAATACCTGTGGGAAGAATCTGGGGTATATTTATATCAGAAAGGCAAGGAAAACCAAAGTTAATTGCCCCGGCCGCAGTTGCATATTTCTCATCAGTGATCAGTTGACCGGTCCCGTTTACCTCCGGGTCGGCTCCTAAGGCAAGAACAAAGGCATGCACCCTGTCTTTATTGTAAAGCAAAATCTTTCTTGCAGCTTCAAAATCACCGGGTTTTATTCCACCAAAGGTCATAGCCGACCTTGCCGCAAAATTTAACGCAAGAACCGCGGCCGATGTATCCTTCCCGTAAGGAACAAGGAAGGTATCCCAGTTCATCTCAATTCCTTCCTCAGCCAGCTGCTCAGCCATGCTTTTTCCGTTGGATGACGATGCCATAAAAACTAAAATGTTTTTCTCCTGCAAAGCTCTTGCAAGCTCAACCGCCTGTTCATTGG
>JACUUP010000149.1 GCA_014859225.1 Candidatus Aerophobota bacterium | reverse complement strand
CTCAGGCAGGAAAGTGTAGATAAGGTAATAGAGTATCTTACAAAAAGAGGCTGAGGGCCTGAATTGGTTTTAGAGAACGGGGACTGGCTTCAAATCCCTCTTCCACCCTCCCGTCCCCATTTTAAAAAGGGAATTTAAGAAATGAAGAAAGCTATAGAAGTTATGAATGAACTAAAAGAGAAAAGACTGATAAAAGATTATGCTATTGGTGGAGCAATAGCAGCGTTAAGATGGGTAGAACCTTTTTTTACACAGGATTTAGATATATTTGTAATCTTAGAAAAAGAAACAAATGAGAAAGGATTGATTGTATTGTCACCGGTCTATGAATACCTCAAAAACAAGGGTTATACATGGGAAAAACATTGGGTAGTTATAGAAGGCGTACCAGTGGATATTTTTCCCGCGGAGGCGCTTGAAAAAAAGGCAATAGAAGAGGCGATGGAGACAGAGTATGAAGGAGTAAGAACTAAGATAATTATTCCAGAATATTTAATAGCATTATTTCTGAGAGCAAACAGGGAAAAAGATAGAAGAAAAATACAGATGTTATTAGATCAGACAGAAATAAACATGGAAAAATTAAATAAAATTCTTGCTGAACATGAACTTGAAGAGAAGTTTTTAGAATTCAGGAGAAAATATTATGAAAAGTGAACAAAGAATTGTAATTGGTGATAGAATTTTAACCCGGCAGGGATTGTTTAAGGAAGAAGAGGATTTCCGCAAAAAGCGTGCAAAACTTTCCTTTGAAGAGAAAATAAAAATACTTGTTAACTTACAAAAACTTGCTCAAAGTTGGGGTAAAAGGAAAGATATAATTATATGGAGATTATGAATCATTGAACCAAATGGGTACAGACTTCCTCTTCTTAAGATTTATGGCGGATAAGGCTGAAACTATTATAGTTGACGCCTTAAAATACGGCTCTCACGGGTTTGTCAATGGACTTCGGACATTGGAGTACTCGACTACCTGTTGTATAATGTTCAAAAATTGAACAAAAATGAAAATATTATAAGAAAAGAGATACGTTATGAAGAAAAGAGAGTTCACGGTGATTATTGAAAAGGGGTTTGTTAAAGAAGATTCTTAAAGATACCGAATTGGTGGCAGATAAGTTTAACAGGTTACCTAATAAAAACGACTAACAAATAGCAAAAACTCAGGACCAACGAATGAAAATCGTAGGCGTGGGTTGACAAGTCCGGGAATCCTAAGGAAAATAAAAATACTACTACCTGCAGGGAACGTAAACTATGCAAAAAGCACTCATTAGCGGTGTTGCAGGTTTCATCGGCTCTCACCTGGCAGAGCGCCTGATTAAAGAAGGATTCTCTGTTATTGGCATTGACTCCTTTGAGGATTACTATCCACGCTGGATAAAAGAAAAAAACCTGGAGGCGTTGCGCAAAAGCTCGCATTTTACCTTTATAGAAGCAACTTTATTATCATCTGGTGTGTTCACCCAGCCCCTCCTGCAGGATACCGAATACATCTTTCACCAGGCAGCCCAGGCGGGGGTGAGAAAAAGCTGGGGAAATAGCTTTCAGGCTTATACCACAAACAATATCCTTGCAACCCAGAAACTTTTGGAATTTGCAAAAACTTTGCCTTCTCTAAAAAAATTCATCTTTGCCTCAAGCTCATCGGTGTACGGAAACTCACCTTTGCTTCCCATAGGCGAGGATGCTTCTCTTGAGCCCATCTCTCCCTACGGGGTGACCAAACTTGCCGCTGAGAATCTTTGCTGTCTTTACTGGAAAAACTTCCAGATTCCAACTGTTTCCCTGCGCTACTTCACTGTCTATGGGCCACGCCAGAGACCGGATATGGCATTTCACCGCTTCATCAAAGCCGCTCTTTCCGGAAAACCCATAACTCTCTACGGCGATGGGAGGCAAACGCGTGACTTCACCTTTGTTGAGGATGTTGTGGTAGCAAACCTTCTGGCACTTAACGCATCAGCAGGCGAGGTCTTCAACATTGGAAGTGGAGCGAAAGTAACCCTCATATATGCTATATCAATTCTGGAGAGCATCATCAAACACAGGATAAAACTCAACAAAACCTCTCCTCAAAAAGGCGATGCACAAAATACCTTCGCCTCCATTGAAAAAGCACAAAAAGTGCTCGGCTATCAGCCGAAAAAAGCCTTAGATGAAGGTTTGCACGAGGAAATTTTCTGGATAAAGGAGCTCTACAACCTATGAAAATTTGCGTGATTGGAACAGGTTATGTGGGTCTTGTCACCGGTGCTGGCTTTGCCGAGCTCGGTAACGAGGTGGTATGCGTGGATATTGATGCAGAGAAGATTAACCACCTGAAACAGGGAAAACTCCCCTTCTATGAAGAGGGACTGGATGAGCTTATCACAAAGAACGTAGCTCGCAAACGGCTCTCCTTTACCACCAGCCTTGCCGAAGCAGCATCATCTGCAAAGATTATCTTTGTTGCCGTGGGAACTCCCTCACGGGCAGATGGAGAAGCAGACCTATCCTTTATCATCCAGGTAGCAGAGAGCCTTATTCCCCTCCTTCATGACTACAAGATAATTGCCATAAAAAGCACCGTTCCTGTTGGCACGCTCAAACTATTCAGCGAAATATTAGAGCTAGGGGGAAAGAAAAAAGGAGCTCACTTTGATATTGCCTCTACCCCTGAGTTTTTGCGTGAAGGAGATGCCGTGTATGATTTTTTCCATCCCTCTCGCACTGTGCTCGGCTATGATAAGCCTGAGGTGGGAAAAGTCCTGCACGAACTCTTTTTACCTCTCAAGAGCCCCATTCTCCACACAACATCTGCCACTGCCCAGATGATAAAGTATGCTGCCAATACCTTCCTTGCCACCCGCATCTCCTTTATCAATGAAATAGCCAACATCTGCGAGAAGGTAGGAGCAGACGTGATGGAGGTTGCACAAGGCATAGGCTACGATAAACGCTTGGGAGAAGGCTACCTGCGTGCCGGGGTGGGCTTTGGTGGTCCCTGCCTGGTAAAAGACCTCAAAGCACTCATCAGACTGGCTGAGGAAAATGGCTATGAGGCACGTTTTTTAAAATCAGTACTGGAGAAAAATGAGCACCAGATGCGCCAGATCATCTACAAGACCAAACAAGCCCTCCAGGACGTTCTCTACGGAAAAACCATCGCTCTGCTCGGTCTTACCTTCAAAGCAGGAACAAGTGATGTCAGAAACTCCTTATCCCTCAAAATACTGAAACATCTCAAAAAAGAAGGGGCAAAAATAAAAGCCTATGACCCAAAAGGGATGGAGGAGGCAAAGCACATCATCCCCGAGGTAACCTTTACCTCTGATGCCTATGAGGCAGCCCTTGACTCGCACATCCTGCTCATTCTCACCGCCTGGGAAGAGTTTGCCACACTTGACTTTGAGAAGCTCAAAAAAACTATGAAGCAGCCCCTCATCATTGACGGGGTTAACCTGCTTGATGCAGATTCCATGAGAAAACTTGGCTTTGTCTACCAGGGAGTAGGCAGAGGCTAACAAGAAGGAAAAGAAATATTTTCCCTTTAGAAGAACTGATGTATGGACTTATGCTGTAACAGGTTATTAGTTTACCGCTTCCCCCAGAAGATATTGTGCACGTTGTCCTTGCCAACCTTTACAATCATCTTATTTTCATCTATGATGAAGTTATTCCTGAACAAACATATGTTGTCAACGTGTGGAGGTGAGCATAGATGGAAATTGAAGCCATTGATGAGGCTAAGTTAAAGGTTATAGTAAAAGATGCAGTAAGGGA
>JACUUP010000148.1 GCA_014859225.1 Candidatus Aerophobota bacterium | reverse complement strand
TTCCAGATTGACTCATCCTTCATAATTTGTATAATTTGTTTGTGTGGGCGTTTATTTGCGCCTGTAGCTCAGATGGACAGAGCAACGGCCTCCTAAGCCGTGGGTCGTGGGTTCGAATCCCGCCAGGCGCACCAGGGTTACATTATTTTTTTTCCATAATTTTATGTGCCAGCTCCAGGGCTTCCTCTTTTTTCTTGACTTCACCCGCAATTTGCCCCTGATGTATTCTGTCAAGGATTGTCTTTAGCTGTGGGCCCGGGTTAACGCCTAAGGTATTAATCAGCTCATCACCTGAAATTAGTTTAGGAGGGTGCAAAATCAAAGAATATTTCTGGAAAAAAGTTGCAAGAATTCTCTGGCAAAGATTCAGGTAATTAGCATCTTCTTTTTTTAATGTAGCCTGGACAAGAGATATCTCTGGTATCTCCTCACCTCCTCGCAAAAGGAATGCACTAACCTTCGGGGAATCAACTGACTCACCCATTAAATTTTTTAGCTGGGGTATAAGTTTTATCACCTTTTGAACAATCTTTCTCTCTTTCTTGCCGAAAATTAGAGCCTCAGCTATAGCCTTACCTATTTTTTCATCTAAAGAAGAAGAAATGGCAAGAACAGCTAACTTAAGTAACTGCAATCTTTTAATATTTCCTGTTTGTTTTCTTAAGTGCTGGATAAGCTGAGGCTTAATGGAGGAAAAAAGTTTTTCCTCAGGACTCAGGATTTTTTCCAGATACTCAATATTTTCAGGATAAACCGGGTGTTTTATTACCTTCTCCAGCAGTCTTTTTGCTACGGGATGATTTAAATGGTTTCCTGCACAGGAGCTTTGCATAATTAAAAAAATCTCCTCCCTTATCCTTTCCTTTGCCACTTTATCGATAAGATGGTATTTTGTACCAATTAAATCTAAAAGGTGCTTATCTATTGTAAAATGAAGCTGTGATTTAAGGCGGAAGGCTCTTAGCATTCTAAGAGGGTCATCTTGAAGAGCTCTGCTGGTAACAAGACTTATTGTAGCATTACAAAGGCTATCTAAGCCATTTTTAATATCAATAAGGCAAAGATTTGGATTATGAAAATAGTCTAAATCAAGAGCGAGCGCATCTACAGTGAAATCTCTTTCTAAAAGGTCATTTTCAAGAGAAGATTTTTGAAGGGTAAAGTCAATCTGATAACCTTCCGAAAGAGGAACTCTCCTTAAGTTATCATCCAAAACTACAGATGGTTTTCCATAGTGTTTAGCAAATTTTTCTGCCAGCTTAAAATGCGGACAACTCAGAATAATATCTATATCCTTTGTTTCTTTGCCCAGCAAACTATCTCTGATAAATCCCCCCACAAGATAAGCTTTCTCGTTCTCTCTTAATTGAATCAATGTTTTCAGGAAGGGATTTTGAAGTTTTTGTTTTAAATAACCCCATTTTAAAAAGTTTTCCGATACTCTTTCTCTTCGGATTTTATCCAGGATTCCGTTTATGAATTTTCCTGAATCATCTGTACCATAGCGCTTGGCTATTTCTACCGCCTCGTTTATACTCACCACGGGGGGGACTTTTTTAATCATAATAAGCTCGTATACGCTAAATCGCAGGATATTGCGGTCAATAACAGTCATCCTGTTTAAAGTCCAGTTTTTTGCATACCATTTAATTAGATTATCTATCCAGGGCAGGAATTTTTCTGTCCCGGCAACAAGTTCTTCACAGAAAGATTCAACATCATCTCTAAAACGATAGTGGGAAAGGATGGTTTGCAGAGCCTCAGATGGAGGGATTTTTCTAATATCAGCCTGATAAAGAATCTGGAGGCTGAGTTCTCTTGCCTTTCGTCTATTTTTCATTATTGGCAAAACCTGATTATCTATAACCTGTTAATTTAATCTATGAGAAAAAATCTCTGAAAGATAAATTTAGTCTGTTATCTTTATATTAAAAGGTAATATAATTATTTTGTTTGTCAACCAACTTCTTGACAATCAGTTGTAATGTATTATTTTAGCATTGGGTAAAAAGGTGAAATTTGGAAAATTAAATTAAGAGCATTTATTGATGACACAGAAAATATTTAAGAAAAAGCAAGGATTTACTCTAATTGAAGTAATGGTGGCTGTTTTCGTCATCGCAGTTACCATAGTGGGGCTGGTTATGGGATTCTCCTACGCCACTGCTTTAGTGCAGGAGCTAAGAGAAATATCTGTTGCCGACCGCATTGCCCAGGAGAAAATGGAGGAGTTGAGGGGAGACGCAAGTCTTCTTCCTAATGGTTTTCAGACTATTCCCGCCGATCCTCCTTATACCATTACCATTTCTCCTATTTCCGTTGAGCCTGCACTTACCCAGATAACCGTTACGGTACGTTTTAATTCCCACGCACGCAAAGGAGTAGAGATAAGCAGAAGCTTGGTCACCTATTTTGCCGAAGGTGGAATCACGAAAAATCAGTAGCAAAGCTAAAAAATGCTTAACAAAAAAGGACTTACCTTAGTTGAACTTTTGATTGGTTGCGGGATAGCTTTAGTTATCCTCATGGCAGTTGGTTTTGTGTATGTGAGCAGCGATAGAAGTCTCAGGTTCGGGAGAGAGGTCATCCGCTCTGAGGCAGATTTACGGTTAGCCATGGACTGGCTGGTAAGAGATATTCGGGAGGCTGAGCAGTTAGAGGGCACAGGAGAAGTTGTAGATGGACATAACGCAATACTTCTAAATTCTTTGGGAGCTTGGATGGAGATAAGAGGCCCCACGGTATCCTCCGATTATGAAATAAAACAGGAAAGTGGAACGAGTACATTGGAATTAAAATGCACAGACATAAGTCGAGGCATAAATGATAAATTCATTGTGAATATCTTTACCCCTTCTTCTGCCAAAATGCAAACCAGCATTGCAATTTTTCCTGGCACTGCCTCGGGTAGCACAGTTCTTATTGCTTCTCCAGCCGTGCAGATAGCGTTGTCTTCATCTGTACAAACCTCATCAGGTAGAGAGTACAAACGCACATTAACCTCTAAGGTTACGATGCGTAATGCAAAGTGAGGTGCAAAATGAAGAAAAATGATGGTTATGTGATAGTTGTATCACTGGTTATAGCCACAGCAGTTCTTTTGCTCCTCGGGGTTTTTTGGGGAACTATCGTTGCGGAGAGAAGGAACATAGAAAGGTCCTACCGTTCAGCGCAGGCTCTCCATTTAGCTGAAGCAGGGGTGGAGGAAGCAATAAATAACCTTCCCTCCACTGATAGTGGAGAAATTAATATAGAAGGGGTGGGGAATTGTGAATATACATCAATTATTTCCGAAAATTTGATAATTATCCAGGCAACTGGATATTCTCCAGAGATAGCTATTCCAGGGCATGTAAAACGCAAAGTTGAAGTGACATTGGAAAAGAAGCTGTTTGGTGTGTTTGATTATGCTATTTTTGCGGATGGAGGTGGTGCTGAACTTATCGAAAACGCTTATGTAGATAGTTATGATTCTCGCTTAGGGAGTTATGCAAGTCAAGCAACAACATATGATTCAGAACTGGGTAGATTTTATGCTAATTCAAGTGCAACCGTGGGTACAAATTCAATCTTACCGAGTGCGGTAAGTCTTAGTGATTTTGCTTCTGTGTATGGAGATGCATTTGTTGGACCGGGGGGAGATCCTTCATCGGCTATAAGCATTACAGACAATGCTAAAATCACTGGTTATCAAGGGACGATGGGTAGCGGAGTGGAGCTTCCAGAAGTGATACCTCCTGCAAGTTATGACTTTGTTGGGGGTTCTTTGAAAGTGACTTCTACT
>JACUUP010000269.1 GCA_014859225.1 Candidatus Aerophobota bacterium | reverse complement strand
GAATGTGCTTATCTACCGCCTGCCCAGGGGCATCTCCCTCTGGAGTCCTGCCTCGCACTGCCCGAGCTGCTCAGCTTCCATTTTATGGCATGATAATATTCCTCTGCTAAGTTTTTTTCTCCTCGGAAGACGTTGTAGAAAATGCAGACAGTTTATTTCCTGGCGTTATCCCGTGGTGGAGGCAGCCACTTGCGCTTTCTTTCTTCTTGTTTTCTGGCAAGCTCAGCCTTTCATTTTTCATTTTTCTTCTCTTCTCAATCTTCTCAGGGGTGCTCTTTTTGTATGTTTGCTTGTTCCCATCTTTTTTATTGACCTTGAACATCAAATTATCCCTGACTCTTTATCCTTCATCCTGCTCGCATCAGGCATTTTTTTCTCCATACTTCAAGGACATTTCATCCTGAGCCTTGCAGGAGCAGGAATAGGAGCAGGGATTTTTCTTGTAATTTTGTATCTTAGCCTTATCTTTTTGCATCAAGCGGGCATGGGAATAGGTGATGTGAAGCTTGCTGCAGGAATAGGAGCTTTCCTTGGCTTGCAGATGGCACTTTTATCTTTTTTCCTTGCATTTTTTATAGGCGCAATCATAGCAGGCGTGCTTATTTTTTTTCATGTAAAAAAAATGAAGGATAAAATCCCCTTTGGTCCTTTTTTAGTGGTAGGAGCCCTGCTCAGCTTTTTCCTGGGCAAAAGTATCATTGAGCTTTATTTTAACCTTTTCTGGTGAAAAAAAGGGGACAGATTTATTTTTTATTCGCCAAATAATTTGAAAAGGTCACAGTAAATAAAAAAAACAGTAAAAAAATAAATCTGTCCCCTTTTTTTGTCGTCAATATGTGCTATAATAGGTGAAGCAAAATTAAGATTGCCAGGATAAATATGCCAAAAGTTAAAGTAACTGTGCCTGCATCTTGTGCTAATATTGGATGTGGATTTGACTGCTTAGGACTTGCTCTTTCTCTTTACAATACAATAGAGGTTGAAATGGTAAGGGAAGCGGGCATTTTTATTGAAGTGGAAGGAGAGGGAAAAGGGATAATTCCCACCAGCACTGAAAATATTATTATTCCTGCTTTAAAGCTAATTTTTGACAAAACGGGTGAAAAGTTGCAAGGGATAAGAATACGACAGATAAATCGTATTCCTCTGGAAAAAGGACTGGGAAGTAGTGCCGCAACACGCATAGGCGGAATAGTTGCCGCTAACTATCTTCTCAAGGCTAATTTGTCCACGGCACAGATTTTAAAAATGGCAGCCACCCTGGAAGGGCATCTTGATAATGCTGCAGCATCGCTTTTAGGAGGTTTTATTGCTGTGGCTAACTTTAAAGATGTTCCAGTGTGGGTAAAATTAACCATTTCCGATAAACTTAAAGTAGTTCTGGCTGTTCCCGAGGTAAAAATTGCTACCAATAAAGCACGCAGCATTCTTCCTGATAGGATTCCATTTGCCCATGCGGTTTTTAATTTATCCAGATTAGCTATTCTTATTCCCTCTTTAAGTTATGGTCTATGGTCTAATCTTTCTTTAGCCACACAGGATAAACTTCACCAGCCCTACCGCGCCTCTCTTTTACCCGGGATGGATGAGGTCTTTGAGGCAGCCCTGAATGAGGGTGCTAAAGGGGTGTTTCTCTCAGGTTCAGGTTCAGGTATTGCTGCTTTTAGCTTTGAGCAGGATGCAGGAAAAATTGGTGAGGTGATGCAAAAGGCTTTTCTTAAAAAGAAAATTCAGGCGCAAGTATTTATTCTTTCTGTTGCCAAGGAGGGATGTAAAGTAAATGAGACGCAGTAATAAGGTGTTTATTTTTCTGCTCATTGCGGGGATTTTTTTCTTATCCGGATGGTGGTTAAAACTAAGAATGGACATTGCTGATCTGGATAACAGGCTGGAGGATGTCAGAGTTGAAATTCAGCATATGGAGGAAGAAAACAAACAGCTGCAAAATATTATGGAGGAAAAAATAAACGACCCCTTTTTTCGGGAAAAATTAGCCCGGGAAAAGTTAGGGCTGGCGAAAAAAGGGGAGACGGTATACAGAATTGTCCCGGTTGACTAAGAGAAAGTATATTATATATTTCAATCAAGCTGGTGGGTGGTTAAATTTAGCTGTACCTGTTTTACTCCCCGTATAGGGGATAGTTTATCGGCTATTTCTTTAATCTGAGGAAGTCTTCCCTTAACTATGATAACTTCAAGGCAAATGTGAGGGTTAAGGTGAATATGGGTTGTGGTAATTACTTTACCTGTGTAGGAATGTTGCAGGTCAAGTAGAGCATCGGTTGTTGCTCGTATTTCATGGTCATAGATTAAAGTTATGACTCCAACTCCCTCCCTGTCCTGTAAGCTTATCTTTTGTTGAATGAGCCAATCTCTTATAAGGTCACCTATTGCCTTAGACCTATTGGTATAGCTTTTAATTTTAATCTCCTCATCAAATTTCTGGATAAGGTCCTTTTCCAGGCAAACTCCAAATCTTACTCGTTCACTCATTGGTTGTAATCTTGTTTTTTATTTCGTTTCCTCAAAACAATAATAACAAAAAAGTGAAAAAGGTCAAAAGAAAAAAAGGGGACAGATTTATTTTTCTTTTTGAGCCTATAAAGTCAAAAATAAATCTGTCCCCTTTTTTGGGAGCTTGACAGTCTCTTATAATTTGGCTAATATATAGGAGCTGTGAGGGTGGCAAACTGTTTTTTTGTAACAGTTAAGTTCCCCTGAATGAACCCTTTTTTGAAAGCTAATTTGTTACTATTTGTATATGTGCGCCTGTAGCTCAATTGGATAGAGCAGCGGACTTCGGATCCGCATGTTGGGGGTTCGAGTCCCTCCAGGCGTGCCAGGAATGTTGATTTTGAGCTCTTGAGGAGGTGATTTTGATGAGCACATTTGAGGAACTAGGGAAAAAATTAGATAAAGTGGCTGGGCAGCTCAAAACTGTTGCCCAAGGTGGGATAGAGAAAACTGCCACAGAGACAAAAGAGTGGGGAAAGTACCTGGATGAGCTGGCGGATAAAATTAAAAAAACTGCACAGGACGGAGTGGAAAAATTTGCCACCGAGACTAAGGAATTCAGCCAGGTAACTAAATTGAGGTCTCAGATTCGGGATATGAAGAGTGAACTCAAGGAAAAATTTGAGCACATGGGAGAGCTTTCCTACCAGCTGAAAATGTACGAACAGGAAGATGAGAATTTGAAGAAAATAGGGGAAGAGATTTTGCATCTGGAGGGAAAGATAAAGGAGAAGGAAGACGAGATAGAAAAGTTAAAGAGCAGGTAGAAAGTTGAAAGATTCCCCCACAATTGTTCTTTACACAGATGGCGCTTCTCTGGGAAATCCAGGAAAAGCAGGAGTAGGTTTTATACTTTATACTCCTCAGCATCAGCTGATAAAAAAAGAGGCAAAATTCATCGGGACGGCTACCAACAACGTGGCAGAATACCTGGCTTTGATTTATGGAATGCAGCAGGCATTAAGAGAAGGAGCCAAAGAGCTTATCTGCTACACTGATAGTGAACTTTTAGTAAATCAACTTGCAGGAAAATATAAAGTTAGAAGCAAAAATCTTTTGCTTTTTTACAATCAGGTAAAACATCTGGAGACTTTATTTGACCGTGTAAGGTTTAGTTATATCTCCAGAGATAATAACATTGAGGCTGACAGATTAGCCAAAAAAGCTGCCAGGGGATGAGAGAATGGGCGACTGCGGGGAAAAATTTTCCCTGAGGAAAGTCCGGGCACCCCTAACAGACACTGGGTAACTCCC
>JACUUP010000147.1 GCA_014859225.1 Candidatus Aerophobota bacterium | reverse complement strand
TAGATAGCTTGCGGTATCGGTATACTCGGTGAAAATTGCCACTTTACGGGTCGGCTCTCCTGCTGCATGTTTTACCGATAGCGTCTCCTTGATTGCTGCAACAAGCCTTTGAAATTTGGGGTCATACTCTACCAGGTGCAGTTCATCAAGTGTATGGAGAAGTTCCTTGAAAAGCTGTTTGTCTGATTCAATGTCCTGCAAGAATTTGTCTTTGAGCTTGAATGTAGCTACATCATACACCTTGTAGGATTTGGGATATTTTCCCTCCTCTAAGATTTGCTCGTACTCTTGCAAGGCTTGTTCAATTTCATCACTGTCCCAGGATAGGCTTTTTTCCATTAAGCTTCTATCCATAATGAATTTGTTGTTTGATTTTTCAATGAACTGCTGGACTTTGCCGGTAATGGTAAAAAAATTCATGAGGCTCTGCCTGAAAGCACCAAAAGAGCTTTCAAAGCGTTTGACGAGTAGGCGTCGCATGAAATCAAAGAGGTTCGTCTGGATAAGGGCTTCTCTGTTTTTCTCCAAATCTTTTTCATCAAACTCATCCTGTCCGCTTTCATAGTGGAAGGGGCGATACATTGCCCCCTTGAACTTTCGGGCATTATCCTCAGCAAAGTAGAGGTTGGTGATGCTGTCATAAAAATCGGATTGCTCCTCGGTAAGCTCAAAAAAAAGCTCCTGAGGATCATGTATCTCTGAGAGCTCGTAGACCTCTTGAGAGTATTCAGGGTCTTTTTTCAAATCAATTCTGTTTCGACGAATGAGCACGGGTTCAATAACCTGGCGCATGCTGTGCGAGAGGTACCTGGCGCGTGCAGTTACTTTGGTTAGATCGATTTTTTTATCACCGAACAAAGCCTCATAGTCGGCAAGCGCTCTGTCTCTTTTTTGTTTGTCGGGTGACTGGTAATTTTTTCTGATGTTAGAGAGTTTTTTGAAGGTGGTGTTATAGCTTCTAAAGCGCCCTGCTAAATCATTGTCCAGACTGATTCTGGATTTTCCCGGGACAACAAAGAGTTTGAGCAGGGAAAAGATATCGGCAGGTGTGTTGTTAAACGGTGTGGCTGAGAGCAAAATGACAATTTTGTCCCGGCAGATGTTGCTCAAAACTTCGTAGGCTTCGGTATCCTGGTTTCTGAAGCGGTGCACCTCGTCCACGATGACAACCTGGTATTCATCATTTTCCTTTACGAGTTCAAGCGTGCGCACAAGATTCTCTAAGCCGCAGGAGCGAATTTCCCAGTCATGCAGCTCGAAATCCTCTTTATATTTTTGCCAGCCAGATTTTTTGTTCTCATCGCCTATTATGCCGGGTGGACATATGATAATACCTCGCCTGCCGAGGCTTTTTGCGATTAAACTTGAAACAATGCTCTTTCCAAGCCCTACCACATCCGAAACTATTATCCCGTTGGGAGTATCAGGGCTGTTGATTATGGTGAGCGCCTGGGAAACTGCATCTAACTGGTAGGTGTAGGGCTGGTACCCTTTCCTTTTCAAGAGGTCTTTCAGGCTTTCTTTCACCTTTTGCTGACTTTGAACATCAAGGTAGTTTTTTAAAACAAAGGCAAAGGCTTCAAAGGGAGTAATATCTGCGATGAGCGTCTCTTTTTCAAAAAGGCTGATGAGTCGTTTTTTGTAGGTGGGGTTCTCGGTTATGGGCACTGCCTCTAACCATAGGTTTTCAAAAAAATCATTTGCCTCTTTCGTGCCGTAGTCACTTATTTCAACGTTGAATTCCTCTTGCGAGGAAATGCCGGCACGGGTCAAATTGCTGCTGCCGGTGATGAAAAAAGATTTCTTGAGGGCTGCCAGTTCATCTTTTATATTGAAAATATAGAGCTTGGCGTGATTGGGCTGGAAGGTTTTTCGGATTCTGAGCCGCTCGGTCCTGATGAGGTTCAGGTAGTAGTTTGCCTGCTCGTAGAACTCTCTTGTGTCAAACTCATCTGAGTTAATTGACTTTGCCAGTGATTGGAAAAATGCTTCAACCATTTCGTGGTCGGTAAGCTCGTTATGCCTATCTTTATACTCTATTAAACCATGTAGCGTCTTATCTACGCTCAAGCCCACCAGGACATCTATCTGGAGATGGGGATTTTTCTTCAGCTCCTCGTAGAGCTCTCTTATGCCGGAAAAATAGAAAAATCCAACGAGAAAGCGTAGCTCTTTGCTATTGGATAGAAGCTCAACCAGTCTCTGCTTGAGGTACCTCCCTTTTTGGTTAGTGATGAATGATAGGTTTTGTTTCATAACGACAGCCACCTTGCAACAAAACAAGAGGTTTTTCCCAGAAAATTGTAGATACATACGAAATTCAGACTATTATAGTATAGCAGAAAGATGGGTATTTGTAAAAAAAGAATATTACAAGAGATTTTTAGGGGGAGATTTCTATTTTAGCATAAGAATCGGGATAAGACTATGTTTGACAAAGTTTTGAGACAAGCTATAGTATAAATGGAAAACAGCTTTATCTTTCATAAGCAATCATTATTGCCAGGAGGTAACAATGCCTCAAAAAAAGTCTAATCGTAAACGAATAAGCAGTAGCTTGCACATATTAGGTTATAAAGAAAATGACAAATATATCGCTCATTGTTTGGAATTTGACATAGTTAGTGAAGGAACAACACATAAGGAGGCGATTGAGAATCTTAAAGAACTTGTATATTCATATCTCCAATTTGCAATGGAGTATAATCTTGAGCAATTTACATGGAAACCTGCTCCAAAGATTTTCTGGGACACGTTCAATAAGATTCATAAAAAGAAAGCTGAACCCCCTTCTATTCTTAGCAAGACATTGCTTCGCATTCGCAAGGAACAGTTGGGAAATGTAATGGAAGAAGCTCAAACACAAGACAACCTGACCTATGCCTAAAGGTTGTGAGGATAGACCTCTCAAATATAGAGAATTACGAAAGAAGCTACGTAAATTTGGTGTTAAGGAGATAGTAAAAAGAGGAAAAGGTAGTGAACGGATGTTCTTTCATCCTAACATATATGGGTGCCCCGCTTGGTATCCGGTGAAATGCCATGGAGAAGGAACTGAAATAAGTAAAGCAGTGGTAGGAGCAGCAAGACGAGCGTTTAGAATATCTCCTCAAGATTTCTGGACGTAGAGTATACAAAATAAAAATCAGTAGACGGAAGGGTGAGATACCTTTTCAAATAAAGACTTCTCCAGGGTTTATTGCTCAAAGGCTCCCCCTTCGTCGTTTCATTGGGTCATCAAAAATAACCCCTCTGGCATCAAAATATTCTGGGTCAAATTCGCCTCCTACCCATTCCATCATTTCCTCATATTCTTCATCACGGGGATTATGTATAATTTTCAGAAAATCTTCGTATCCCCAAGGTCCACCACAGTCCTCAGGTGGACAGGCTCTTTTTCCTGCAACACAAATTGGATAGTTTGTATTTTCAGCTCGTGGAAGAATTTTTTCCAGTTTTACCTTGTGTTCCCAGTTATCCCCGAAATCATAGGTATAATCTGCCAGTTGATTTTCCAGGGAGAAATATTTGGCTATTTTCTCGTTCCATGCGGGAATGATATCTTGCCCAAAATCTTCATCTGGAATCCCTATCCTGACTCCTGATTTACTTGAAGGATGAGCCATTTCAAATTCATGCAAATGGTAATCTAACCAACCCATAGCATCCTGGATAGCGACGTGCAAATCCCAGAATGTGTAGGTTTCAGGAACCTGAATTCGTCGCCAAATGAGCGGTTTGATGTCCTTCAAAGTGATCTTGAATTGGTACACTCTGTCAAACTTTTTCTTCATGACTT
>JACUUP010000146.1 GCA_014859225.1 Candidatus Aerophobota bacterium | reverse complement strand
ATTAAATAAACGGGAAAGGGTGTCAAAGAAAGAAAAGTTGGTCAGAGAGCGTACGTTAAGGGGAGAAACTTGAAATGATGCTAATACCAAAAAAATTAGCACTAACGGTAGGAGGGTAAAGAGTGTTTTTCTCTTCATCTGCTACCCCTTTTGTTTTATTTCAGCTATATTTACTCTACCAGAAACTTTAAAATCAGTCAAGTGCTTTGCATTGGGAAAATTTTTCAGTGCATATACTTTGAGGAAAAATACTTATTTATAAAATATATAACGTCGTCTTCTTTGCTAACCACCGAGGCTCCTTCCTTTAATAAGCTCTGAAAAACCTTTACTGCCTCTCCCCCTGTATAGTCTCTTTGCTCAACGGGAACATCATTTTGAACTACAACTTTTGCCCTTTTCCTCTTCAAAGCCCGAAGAACTGCCTTAAGATTTAAAAGATTGCCGCTGCCAAATGGGACGCTACACAGGATAACTAATTCTGATTCCTCTATAAGCTCCATGTTCTTTTGGTGTGACTCTTCGGTGATGGGAGAAAAGGGAGCCTCAACCACACAGGGTATCCCAAGTGTTTGGGCAATTTCAAAATCAGCATCAAAAACATTCACAACGCCCAACGAGACATCATAGCCTCTATCAAAAAGCTCCTTCATTATTCTGCCTGCGCTTCCTCCTCCCCCAATTAGGTGAACTTTTCCTTTTGCTTTTTTTTGCTCTGGGTTTTTCTGAAGAGAAATTGGCAGGGTATAAACAAATCCTGTAAGAGGATGTTTTTTCACCAAAGCATTAAGATGATACACACTCCTTATATTCTCCGGGGTAAGCACCTTTTCCACCTCACCCTCAGCGAATATTTTACCTTCTTTAAGAAGAATTAACCTTCCGCAATAACGAGCAGCAAGATTGAGGTCATGGGAAACTAAAATTACACCTTTACTTTTCTCTCTGTTCAGCCGGAGGATAATTTCCAGGATTTCCAGCTCATTATTTATATCAAGGTGAGAGGTGGGCTCATCTAAAAGCAAAAAGGGAGTATCCTGCACAAGAGCCTGAGCTATAATTACCCTTTGAAGTTCACCTCCACTTATCTCGGTCACTTTTTTATCTTTTAAGTGCCAGGTTTTGGTAAGATGCATGCACTGTTCAACTTTATCTATATCATCTTTTTTCTCCCGTTCAAACCTTCCAAGATAAGGGTGTCTTCCCATAAGAACTACCTCAAAAGCAGTAAAGGGGAAACTTATATATGTATTTTGCTGAACCATAGCCAATTTGCGGGAAATATTGCGACGCTCCATAAAACTGATATTCTTCCCATCAAACAATACCTCACCCTTACCTGCAGGGATAAGTCCGCTTATCAATCTGAGCAGAGTAGTTTTTCCTGCTCCGTTGGGTCCTACCAGCCCCAGAAAATCGCCAGCAGAGAGATTAAAACTTACACCTTGCAGAATGTTTTTTCCGTTAAAGGAACATGAAACATTTGTAATTTCAATCATAACCAACACTCTTCTTCCTGATTAAAAGATATATAAAAAAAGGAGCACCAAAACAGGCGGTAATTATTCCCACGGGAAGCTCGGCTGGTGTGATAATAACTCGAGCCAGAGTATCACACCACATAAGAAGTATAGCTCCTACAAGAGCAGATGTGGGAATAAGTATTCTGTGGTCAGGTCCAACTAAAAGCCGTGTGATATGGGGAACGATTAATCCTACAAAACCAATGATACCGCTTACCGATACTGCCGATGCAGTAATTAAAGAAGCAAATATAAGTAAAAATTTTTTTGTCCGCTCAACTTCTACTCCAAGATGAGCGGCTGAGTCTTCCCCTAACTGTAAAATATTAAGGTCCCGGGCAAAAAGATATATGGCGGGAATGCCAAATCCAATGAAGGGGAAAGCTACCAGAAGGTTCATCCAGCTACTATTCCAGAATCCTCCCATTATCCAGAAAACAAGACGGTGGACACTTTCAGCTGCCATATACATTAAAAGAGAGGTAATTGCCGAGAAGAAAAAACCTACAGCAATTCCTGCTAAAAGAAGTGTCTGTGTAAAAACTCTACTTTCCCTGCGGGAGATTCTATAAACCAAAAAAGTTGTGCTCACTCCAAAAATAAAGGCAGATAAAGGCACAGAAAAAAGACCCGGAATAATAAGCAGGGCTAATGCTGCGCCAAAAGCTGAGCCGGATGATATTCCTATCACATACGGACTTGCCATCGGATTGCGGAAAAGCCCCTGCATACAGCATCCTGCAGTGGCAAGACCTGCTCCCACCAGCATCGTTAGAAGGATACGGGGAAATCTGAGGTCAAATAGAATCATCAGATAAGTGTGAGCAATACTGCCATCCACAAAAATCTGCAGGTAAGGAATCTTCCCTATAACTGCTCTAAAAGTATGGGATAAAGGAATGGGAACTGTTCCTATTGATAAACTCGCTCCCATACTTAAAAGAGCTACCATACTTAAAAATCCCAGAATTGTCAGTTTTTTATAAAGCATCAAACTACCCTGACCTCTAAAAAATACCGATTTTCCCTGAGCAATTTTTCTCCCGGCTTGAACTTTATCCTCTTATTAAAAATGGGTCCGTCAAAAACAAAACTATGATACTCTCCTTTTTCTCCACAAAGGTCAATTTTACCATGAGATTTCAAATCCTGCACAAATTCTCTATCAATCTGGCGACCAAGCCAGCTCTCATCCAGAAAGTCACAGCAGATATTCACCACAATTGCTTTAAATCCTGCTTCAATGAAATCTTCAAGTAACTTTTCCCTGTCATTTTTCCATAAAGGAAGTATGGGTTTTATTCCTATCTCCCGGCAAACTCTTTCCACCCAATTTTTATGTTCCTCAAGGTCAATATCACCAAAAACTCCCGCCTTAATTCCTTTTTCCTTAAGTTTAAAGACTTTGTTTTTAAATTTTTTTTCATAATCTTCCCAGGAAGTGAAAGATTGAACAAGCGAAATACCTGTTGCCCCTGCCTGAGCTCTCAAAATCTTAGAAGATAATCCGTGTGAGCGGGAAAATTTTCCATCCTCCCCTGCCATATTTAAAAGGTAATTAATTTCAATACCCTGCAGCTTTGCCCGGTAAAGGCTGAGCGCAGATTCTTTTCCTCCACTCCAGGAACAAAATGCTTTTATAGTTTTTTTGTCCATCCACAAATTCTGCAGTGCCCGCTTTTTTTTCTCAAACCTGTTCCACAACCCGGACAAACCTGTTCTCCCGGCAAAGCCGCTGGCACCTTTCCCACTTCTTTTTTGTAAATTTTGTAATAGTAATAGTGCTCTTTGTTTATAAACTTCACCTGATAAACATCTTTTGCTTGCCTGAACTCTTCATCGTCAATCTTAGAGGCGATAATCTCCCTGAGTTTTGTCGTTCCTGAGCCAACCTCAAGTGGTCTTTTGCTTTGCCAGATAATATCATGGGGCAAAATTTTCTCAAATGCTTTTCTAAGAATCCATTTTCCTACAAAAGTTTTTTTATCCTGCCTTAATTTAAATTTCACAGGAATTTTAAGACAAAAATCAACAAAATCTTTATCAAGATAGGGCTGTTTTACCTGTAAATTAAAAAACTTGCCAAGAGCATTAGAGCTAAAAAAAATACCTTTGCTCATCCTGCTGATGTAGTCTTTTAGATTATCAATGCCCTGCATATAGCTATATCCGGCAAAAAGCTCATCTGCTCCATCGCCTGTCATAACTGTCTTTAGCCCCAAATCCCGGACAAATTTTAATCCAAAAAAGCAGGCTATATCATTGGGAATCGCCGGGTCAAAACTTTTAAGAGCTCTTATAACCTCAGGTATAGCAAAAATAGCTTC
>JACUUP010000145.1 GCA_014859225.1 Candidatus Aerophobota bacterium | reverse complement strand
ATGTTAGAAAAAACAAAAAGATACTCAGTTGGGATATGGGGATTGAAGGGTTGTGCGGACAGGTTCTGTCCGGGAGGATATGAAGGAGGTTTTCTTTCTACAGAGGATGCTATTAAAAGAGCTGCCAAGATTAAAGGAATAAAGGCATTAGAGTTTATGTCCTCTGATTTTGGCAGTCATAGCTCTCCAGAGAAAATTGGCTCTCTTTTAAAGGATAACAGCCTTCAAGTTGCAGGTATTCTGGTAAATACCTTTTCTCCTCCAAAATGGAAGCTTGGTTCTTTATCTAACCAGGATGAGAAATTGTGCGAGGAGGCTATTGAGGAGGTTAGAAGAACGGTCAAGCTCTCTGATGAGCTTGGGTGTGATGATATAACCCTGTGGCTTGGCTCGGATGGATTTGATTATCCCTTTCAGGTAGATTATGAAAAACAGTGGACTCTTCTTTTAGAAAAAATAAAAGAGCTGACAGATGAGTTTCCCGGCAAAAGGTTTGCACTTGAGTACAAGCTTAAGGAGCCAAGAAAGCATCTTTTTATATCATCTGCCATGACAGCTCTTTGGTGCGTAAAAAAAATAGAAAGGGACAATGTAGGGGTCCTGGTTGATTTTGGCCATGCCCTTATGAGCAAGGAAAATCCTGCACAGGTTATCTGGATCTTAAACCGGGAGAAAAAGCTTTTCGGTATCCACCTTAATGATGCATACAGGGAGTGGGACGATGACCTTGTTTCAGGTTCAGTAAACATCTGGGAGACTCTTGAGTTTATCTGGTATCTGGACAAGATAGGATACGAAGGCTGGCTTTCCTTTGATATTTTTCCCTTCAGAATGGATGCAACTGAGGCTGTTAAGCTCTGTATAAGAAATACAGACAATCTTATAAAGCTTGCAGAAAAGATAGATAAAAGAAAGCTCGCTGATGCTCAAAAAAGTATGAAGGCAGAAAAAGTTCTTCCGCTTATTCTAAAAGTTCTGGAGGAATGAATGACTTTTGTGATGAGGAGAAAAGATGATGCTATCTGATAAGATGGTCGCTCTGATTTTTCACTATTTTCTCTGTCATCATTATCTATATCTATCTATAGTATCTTCAGGCTCATATCAACAGAAGGGGCAGAGTGAGTTATTTCTCCTACGGAAATAAAATCTGGTTTTAGTTTGGCTATAGCCTCCACATTATTTAAGTTTACTCCTCCTGAGATTTCTATAAACATTTTGGGCGATTTTTTTCTAATAATCTCCATTGCCTTTTTTAACTGCTGATGGTCAAAGTTATCCAGCATGACCACATCTACATCTAAATCAACTACCTCTTCTATCTCATCCATAACTTTTATCTCAACTTCAATCATGGGAAAAAAGGGAGCATTTTTCTTAACCAGCTCAACTGCTTTTCTTACGCTTCCCACAAGCTTTATATGGTTATCCTTTATTAATATTGCGCCGCTTAAGTTTAGTCTGTGATTTGTGCCACCTCCCATTTTTACTGCATATTTTTCCAAAAGACGCAGATTAGGGGTGGTTTTTCTTGTGTCCAGGATTTTTACCCCATAGGGGGAGACTAAATTTACAAATTTTCTTGTCAAAGTAGCAATTCCTGATAATTTTTGTAAAAAATTAAGAGCTACCCGTTCCCCTTTTAATATAGCAGAAGGAGAAGCCTCAAACTCCAATAATGTATCTTTCCGCTTAAAGATATTTCCATCTTTTAGCTTTTTGATAAATTTAGTCTGAGGGTATAATAAATGAAAAACTTCTTTAACAATTTCAATTCCAGCAATTACCCCTTGTGAATTTGCCGCAATTTTTGCCTTTCGTAAGGGAGCATCCAGAGAAATCAAAATATCCGTAGTGAGGTCTGCTTCTCCTATATCCTCTTTCAGGGCATCTATGATAGTTTTTTTAATTAAAGAAAGTTCAAGTTGCATATAAATTCTCACTTGTTTGTGTTTTTATGTACCAATTTTTACTGGACTTATCATTTTCCTTAAGGTGGCAATTGCAGAAAGGGCTGCAAGATAACTTGTTTTTGGGTTGGTGGGTGAGGGGACATTTTTAACGGTAATCTCCATCTCTCCAAAAACTCCCTTTATCTTTATTCTATGTTCATTTTTGGTTATTTTAGGGTCAGCTACAATCTTTACTTTTGTTTTTTCCATTCCCATACAAGCAAGGGAAAGGATGGCTGAGACATTTATATTCCTGGGGAATGCTTTAATAGCTTCTTTTGAGGTTCCTTCAAATAGCAAGGTGGGCTGTTTAATATTTTCAAGCTTTATTTTTTGCTCTTTTATATAGGGTGCACCGGCAAGAGCTTTCGGGTGCTTGGTGGTGGTTAAGATTATAGAGAATATTTCTTTTTCCCGTGCGGCAATTAATCCATCAAGTCCGGCTATTGCCCCTGAGGGAAAAAATATCTGGCATCCTCCCTCTTTTTCTATTTTTTTTAGAAGGTCAAGATGTTCCAGGACTCCTCCAATGCTCATTATAAGTAAATTTTTCCCTTTCTCAAATGCTAAGGAAAGTAGTTCTCCTACGACTTTGGGGGAAGCAGCCTCCACAATGAGGTCAGCTTTTTCAATCACCTGCCGGATACCTGAGGCAATCTCTGGTTTTTTCTCAAGCTTCTGAAAAAGAGTCTCCATTTTGCTTTTATCTATGTCGTAACCTATGGAAAGTTTAAGCGGAGGGATGTCTTTATCTATAGTCTTTGCTATCTCTTCCCCAATAGCTCCGCAACCAATAAGTCCTACTTTCATCCTAATTTTTTACCCTCATTTTTGTTTTTCACATTATAAGAGGCAGGTAAGCTTATGTCAAGCTGATAAGCTCCTGTTTCATTAAAGATTAACTTTTATCTTTTAAAGGGTTCCACATGAACTAAAACCTCTTTTACCTCTTTTATATTTTTCCTTATTTTTCTTTCAACCTCATCGGCAATAAAGTGGCTATCTTCAACATTTATATCTGCGGCCACCTCTATATGGATTTCTGCAAAGATAGAAGAGCCTATGTGTCTTGCACGAATGCTGTGCACTCCTGCTAACCCAGGAGTATGAGAGGCTATTTTTCTTATTTTTTCTGCAAGTTCTTCGCTAACGGAGGATTCAACCAGCTCGCTGGTTGTTCCAGCACTTATTTCCACTCCAATTTTTATGATAAAGATAGCAAGAAAGGTAGCTGCAAGAGCATCAAGCATTCTAAATCCCATCATGCTCCCCGCAATTCCAACAAACGCCACAAGAGAGGATAGAGCATCAGACCTATGATGCCAGGCATTAGCAATAACTGCTCTGCTGTTAATCTTTTTACCAATCCGTAAAGTATAACGGTAAAGAATCTCTTTACTTACAAGTGAGATTACCGCGGCAAAAAGAGCTAAAATTGTAGGTGATACAGAAGGGCGCTGAAATATTGTCTTTATCCCATCATATCCTATTTTTATTCCCACTCCCATCAGGAATATTCCTAAAATTAAGCTCACCAGAGTTTCTATTTTTTCATGACCATAGGGGTGTTTTTTATCACTTGGCTGTGTGCTGTATTTTAATCCGAGAATTACAATTATATCTGTAATAAGGTCAGAGAGAGTATGGACGGCATCGGCAATCATGGCTGAGCTTTGACCAAAAATACCTGCAAATAATTTAAAAAAAACAAGGCTTGCATTTACCAGGATACTAACAAGACTTACCTTTTTACCTTTATTGTATTTTGTTGTCTTAATCATTTTTGAGCACGTGAAAAATTTATCTCCCCTTGCCATTTTATAAAATTGTGCTAATCTATCTACCACCTGAAGTGAATTATAAAAATGGAGTAATGTAATGGCTCGTAAATGCAACATATGTGGTAAAGGTCCTTCCGTCGGTCACCGGGTTAGCAAATCCGGGCGCAGAACCAAAAG
>JACUUP010000144.1 GCA_014859225.1 Candidatus Aerophobota bacterium | reverse complement strand
GCAGGAATCCAGAGCTTCTACAAACCCGATAACTGGATCCCCGCTTTCGCGGGGATGACAAATAAAAAACTGCAGTGTGAATTTTTGCTTTTTGTAAGCAGTGGGGTCAGGTTTGCAGAATTTTTTCCTGAGGGTTGTCTGCCTTGGGAGCAATAAGAAGCATTATTGCTGGTGCAAGCAGGCACGCTGCCAGTACCTGTTTATAGCTGCCAGCAATCTCATATCCGGCACTGAAGACAAAAGGACCAAGTGCGCTGCCAAATATACCTATGGACATACTCAGGCTACTGATAGAACCGAGGTATTTATGGCCAAAAAAATGTGGCCAGACTACAATTGTGAGAACTCCGAATAAGCCATTTGCTGTACCGAACCCCAGGGCAAATAGACCCTGTCCCGCAAGTTGATGCAAGGTTAGCGCTCCGATACTACCCAGAATCACAGCACCCATCATCGCCATTAATAGCCATTTATGTTTGATTCTGCTACTCAACCACCCTCCAATAAAACTGGCTGAAACGCTGAAAAAAGGCAGTATGAGAAATATAAAATAGACCTGCGAGCGGTCAAGTCCAAACTCCTGCCCTATAGAAGTGATGTGGAAGGTAATTGCAGTAAAAATAAAGCCGCTTATGGCAAATCCACTACTAAACGCCCAGAATGCCCGCGTACGAATGCTCTTTGCCCGGGTAAACTGTCTGGCAATCGGGGGGTTTTTCCGGGATGCATCACCTTTTTTACGCGGATGTGTAAATCCATCCATGGAAAGATTGCAAATGTGTGGGTTATCTCGATAAAACATCCATCCCAGGATGCCAACCATTCCTGTTATTACCACAGCAAGTAGCAGACTTGTATTCTGCCACCCATATCTTTGAATCATTCGGTTTAAAAAGAGGGGAGCGCTATTAAATCCAAAGGTAACGAATGTTCCTGTAATGGCAGCCACCAGACCTCGATAATAGTTAAACCATTTTCCTATAACAACCCTTGGTACTACCACCAGGCAACCCTGTCCGAAAAAACGCAGGAGAAAAAAGCAACCAGAGATTATAATCATTGCCGGTATTACTGAGTATCCGTCTACCATTTGACTGATGCGTCCAGACCAGGACATGGCAAAAAGGCCAACTCCCACACCGAAAGAGGAAATAACCAGCATAGCCCTTGCCCCGATGCGATCAAGCATCTTCCCGGCTGCTGGAAGAAGCAAGCCCCCGGCTACTGTTCCAAACATATAGGTAATGCTTAGTTGATTACGAGAAACCTGCAGTCCCATAATAAGGTAGTCGGTAAATACACTTACCCCAATGGTCTGCCCCGGAATACTGGCAAGCATACCAATGGTAGATACGGCGGCTATAATCCATCCGTAGAAAAAAGGCCACTTCTGTGGTGAGAAGGGAATGTTGTTCCAATTTCGTGAACGATGTGTTTGAGTTTTCTGGTTTTCCATAGTAAAATCCCATTTATTATATACAATTAAGTTACTTTGCAAGGAAATAGAGCGTGTTACTGTTAACTTGAGTACATATTTAAAAATTAAAAACCGCAATTTTTTAAAGGGACACTCCTTCCTCTTGACATTTATCTTCATTCTCCTTAAAATTGACCAATAACACTACGGGAGAAAAGCCGTGATAGATGTTGGAGAAAAACCAATTGCTAAAAGGGAAGCGAAGGCTCAGGGAAAAGTTAGCATGTCAGCTTCCACCATTGCTTTGATAAGGGAAAATAAAATACCCAAGGGAGATGTCCTGGAAAATGCCCGCACAGCTGCCATTCTTGCCTTAAAAAAAGTTCCCCACCTCATACCTTTGTGTCATCCTATAAAGATAACCTGGGCTAAGGTAGATTTTAATTTAACTGAATCAGTTATCTTGATAGAGTCTGTAGTTAAAGGGGTTGACAGAACGGGGGTTGAAATGGAGGCTATTACTGCGGTGGCTGTTGCAGCTCTTACCATATATGATATGTGCAAGGCAGTGGATAAGAGTATAGTTATAGGTGATATAAGAGTTGTAGAAAAGAAAAAAGAGGAGGTAATTTAGCCTTGGGAGAAGTTTTTTCTGTTAACCTATCATCTCGTAAGGGTATCTCCAAATCTCCTGCAAAAGAGGCTTTTATAAGAGAAGAATGTGGTCTTGAAGGCGATGCTCATTATGGTTTTCAGCATCGCCAGGTATCTCTTTTATCCTTAGAAGATATTGAAAAGCAAAACTTCAGGCTTGAGCGGGATGGCTTTACATCTTTCAGGTTAAAACCGGGAGATTTTGCAGAGAATATAACCACAAGAGGGATAGAGCTTTTTTCCCTTACAATAGGAGATAGGTTAAGAGTCGGCTCAGGGGTTATTCTGGAGGTCACTCAGATTGGGAAGGAGTGTCATGATTTATGTGAAATTTCTAAAAAGATTGGAAAGTGTATCATGCCAAAGAAGGGTATTTTTGCTAAGGTGTTAAAAGGAGGTCAGGTTAAAGAGGGTGACCCAATATCACTCCTTAAAGCTGACAAAAAATGAGGATAGGCATAATAACAGTAAGTGATAGTTGTTTTAAGGGTGAAAGAGAAGATAAAAGCGGCAAAGTTATTCATAAGATGGTAGCTTCTCTGGGCAAAGTAGTTGATTGCAGAGTGGTTCCAGATGAGGAAAGTTCCGTGCGCCTGGCATTGCTTGATTTGATAGATAAAAAGGAACTTGACCTCATCTTAACTACCGGAGGAACGGGAATCTCTCCCCGGGACATAACTCCTGATATAACAGAAGAGATTTTAGATAAGAAAATACCAGGTTTTGGCGAGCTTATGAGAATAAAAACTTTTCAGTTTTCTCCAACTTCCCCTCTTTCCCGAGCCATGGCCGGGGTGAGAAAAAAAAGTTTGGTAATTAATCTTCCTGGAAGCCCCCGCGGGGTGGAGGAATGTCTTACCATTTTACTTCCCATCCTGCCTCATGCTTTTGATATGCTCCAGGGTCTTTCTCATGGGTAAAATTGAGCTAACGTTATTAGGGACAAGCGCTGGAGTTCCTACACAAAAAAGGTCTCATCCTTGCATATATCTTAGCTATACAGGAGAGAAAAAGTTTTGTTTTCTTTTTGATTGCGGAGAAGGAACACAAAGGCAGATATTTTTTACCCATTTGAATTTTATGAAAATAAGTGAGATTTTCATAACTCACTGGCACGGGGACCACTATCTTGGTCTTCCCGGACTTATAGAGACCATGCGTTTTGAGAATAGAACAAAACCTTTAACTATCTACTCACCAGAACCAGCAAGGGTTAAGAAATTATTAAGTTCAGGTTATCCTTCGCACTCATTTAAGATTATACACAAGTTCGTGCCAGTTAGTGGGCAGAAAATAACAGCTTTGCTGGAAACAGATGATTTCAGAATTGCCTCAATCCCTGTTAAGCATACTGTTCCTTGTGTAGCTTATGCTTTGATAGAAAAAGATAGATTGAGGATTGACAAAAAAAAGCTGAAGGATGCAGGGCTTCCCATCCAGGGGATAATGTATGGGGAACTTAAAAGAAAGGGAAAAGTTTTTTTTAAGGGGAAAGAAATTACATATAAAGATATTTGTTCAGTGCACAAAGGGAAAAAGGTCGTTTATTCTGGTGATACAAAAATATGTGACAATTTAATTAAAATTGCTGATAAGGCGGATTTGTTAATTCAGGATTGCACTTATTTTGATGAAGATGATTTTGAAGATTATGGACATGCCTCTTTTAGTGATGTTTTAGCACTTTCAAAAAGCACAAGGATTAAAAGGATAATCTTAACCCATATTAGCAGAAGGTATAAAAGTGCAGAAGAGTTACAAGAGAAAATTAAAAATAATCCTTGTATGGAAATTGCCAAGGATTTTATGAAAGTTACCGTTTAAGTTGTGGATTAGAGAGATT
>JACUUP010000143.1 GCA_014859225.1 Candidatus Aerophobota bacterium | reverse complement strand
AAAAAATTGTTAGTATTGATGCTCAGGGAAATGTACATCCCTGCCAGTTCTGGAGGAATGTATCTTTGGGAAATGTAAGAGATGAGAAATTGGGCAGAATCTGGTTAAATGGAGAAAATGAGCTACTTTTAAAGCTAAGAGAAAAGGAGAGATATTTAAAGGGAAAATGTGCAAGATGTGATTTTGCAAGTTTGTGTGGCGGATGCAGAGTAAGGGCAGAGGCTTTCTATGCTGATATGTGGGAAGAGGACCCTGCCTGCTATTTGAAGGAAGAGGAGATAAGAAAATGAAGTTTCCCGCTCCTCATCTTATCGCCTGGGAGCTCACAAAAAGATGCAAAATGGGATGTTTATACTGTCGGGCATCAGCGAGTTCTGATGCTTATCCCGATGAGCTTTCCACGGAAAAGTGCAAGAGCATAATTGATGAGATATCTTCTTTTGGACAAAGTATTCTCATCATCAGTGGAGGAGACCCTCTTTTGAGGGAAGATATATTTGAGATAGCAGATTATGCCACCTTTAAAGCTTTAAAAGTGGTGATGGCTGTAAATCCGGATACCCTGAATCCCGGCAATTTAGAAAAGATAAAAAAATCCGGGGTAAAAAGAATAAGTATAAGCATTGATGCGGCGAAGCAAACCCTGCACGATAGATTGCGCGGGGTACCCGGCGCATTTTCACAGGCTATGAGAGCAACGGAGCTTACAAAGAAGATGGAGTTTGAGTTTCAAATAAATACCACTGTAACCTCCTATAATTTGCCCGATGTTCCGCAAATACTCAATCTTGCAGCAAAAATGGGGGCAAAATCTTTTCACCTCTTTTTCCTTGTTCCAACAGGGCGGGGGGAGAATTTGAAAGATGGGGAAATCTCCCCTTCAGAGTATGAACAGATACTCACCTTTCTTGTTAAAAATAAAGATAAGTTTTCTCTCAAGGTAAAAGCAACCTGTGCTCCCCATTATTATCGCATACTTCACCAGGAGGGAAAACTGTCAGAGAAAAAAGGAGACAAAAGAGCTACAGGCTGTCTGGGTGGTATATCTTTTTGTTTCATTTCCAATGTGGGCAAGGTCCAGCCCTGTGGTTACTTGCAGGTTAAAGCTGGAGATTTGAAAAAGCAAAGTTTTACACAAATCTGGGAAAAATCTTTGGTTTTCAATCAACTGCGCCACAGAGAAAAATTAAAGGGGAAATGCAAAATATGCATGCATAGAAAAATCTGTGGAGGATGCAGGGCGCGTGCCTATGCCATTTACGGAGATTATATGGAAGAGGAACCTTACTGCCTGTATCAACCTGAAAAGCTATAGAGCGGGAAAAATGGATGCAACAGATAAAAAAATTCTTAAAGCTGTTCAGGAGATTGCCGGGAAAAGTGGAATAAATGAGTTTAGAATTCTTGTCACTCTCAGAGAGTATAAAAAGTCAGTTCCCGATATTTTAGCTTTACTTAAGGAAAGGAGCGAGGAATGTCAATTAGCAAAAAAACGCTGATATTAATAGCAGTGCCCATCGTCATTGTGATATTGGCAGTAGCAGGAATGGAAATAACCAGCAAAACGAGTTTTTGTATAACCTGCCACAACATGAAAGTTTACTATGAAACCTTACAAACCTCCTCTCATCAAGATGTAGATTGTGTTACATGTCATATTGCCCCGGGGTGGGATAACTATATGAGAGCAAAACTGAAGGGCTTAAGTGAAGTGGCAGTGTATACGATAGGTGAAGCACCTCTGGTTCCTCATGCCCGGGTGGAGGATGCAAGCTGCCTTAGATGTCATGCAAAAGGTGAGCTAAGGGAAAAAACAGTGGATTTCAAAAAAGGGGATAGTTTTTGAACACGAAACCCATCTTGAACCTCTAAAAGGCATCCAGCTTACCTGTGCAAGTTGCCACTCGCAGATTGTCCATGGAAAACAGATAAATGTTACAAGCTCAACCTGCTTTACCTGCCATCTTAAGGGAGGAGAAGAATGAGAAAACTGCGTTTTTTTCAAACTTTAAGCTTAATACTTGTATTAGGCATTCTGGTTGTGGTAGCTCGCTCAGAGTTTCACCGGGCAAACTCGCAAGAGCAAACTTCTTCATCTGCAGATATGGAAAGATGTCTTGTTTGTCACAGCTCACTTAAATCTAAAGTTGACGTGCAAAAGATAAAATTTGACCATACCCCCTTTATTGAAAGACAGATGAATTGCTCTTCTTGCCATGAAGGTATTGTTCGGGGCAAAGGAGAGGTTTTCTCTGATAGCTGTTTTACCTGTCATGCCTCAGCAAAATTCCTGAAAGAAATCTCCAGGATAGAATATATGCACCAGATACATGTTACTGAGCGTAAAATAAACTGCAGTTTTTGCCATGAAAGAATCATTCATCCAGCAAAATAGAAAGAGGACAAAGTTATTTCAATAATTGTAAAACTTAAAATAAGGAGGGCTGAGGAATGAATTTAAATACTATATATTCAGCTGTGGAAAAAGAGCTTCAGGAGGTGGATAAAAGAATAAAAGAAGAGCTTCTTGCAACTACCAACAAATTTTTATTATAACTTATCACTCACCTTCTTGGAAGTCCGGGTAAAAGAATAAGACCTGCTCTAATCATTCTTTGCTTAAAGGCATCTGGAAGCTGGAACCCTAAAGCTATTCCGGTAGCTTCGGCTATAGAGATAATTCACACTGCAACCTTAGTACACGATGACATACTGGATGAAGCTGACCTTCGCAGAGACCAGATTACAATAAATGCCGGATGGGGAAATGAGATGGCACTTCTTTTAGGAGATTATCTTTACTTTAAAGCTTTTTCTCTTTTATCCAGAGTAAATGAGGAGAAAATTTCAGAAGTCGTATCTGCTACTGCCCAGAGGATATGTGGGGGGGAGATAAGTCAGACCCGAAGGTCCTTTGATGTTACTGTAAATGAGGAAGAATATCTGGAAATTATAGCTTGCAAAACTGCATCTTTTATGGCAGCCTGCTGTCAAATTGGAGGCATTTTAGCACGTTCTCCATTATCTATTGAAAAAGCTCTAATTGGTTATGGACTTAACTTTGGCATGGCATTTCAAATTCTTGATGATTGTCTTGATTTTTTCAGTTCCCCGGAGAAAACTGGTAAGACACTGGGAAAAGATATCCAGCAGGGAAAGCTAACTTTCCCCCTGATTTATCTGCGGAAAACCTCACAGGTAGAGGGCAATAAAATAGATTTAAGCAAACTTTTCTCACAAAAAGAGCAAGCACTGGCTTTGCTTAAAGAATACAGGATAACCCAGGTCTGTGTCAAGAAGATAAAATCTTTTCTAAATGTAGCAGAGGAAAATCTAGGAATACTTAAGCCTTCTTTCGCAAAAAATTCCTTAGAGCTCATAGTAAAATATCTTGGGGAAAAAAGTGTTGGGATTTTGAGCGCTGATAAACCTGATATAGCTAAGTTGTAAAAAACCGCAAAAAGGGGGTGATTGTATATGTCAAAAAAATTTCTGGCGGTCTCTCTGATAGTAACGGTAACCATCACTCTAATTGCTATACTTGCAGCCTTTGGACAGGAAGAAGAAGTTGAACTTGTGGAGATACCGGGAATTACTGTAGAGGATACCAAACCAGCTGGATGTATTGACTGTCATCGTAAGGTAAGCGAGGAAAGGGATTATCGTCTCACCAGATATATTGAAGAGCTGGCCAGGAAAGAAGAGCATCCAGATGTGGTAGCTGCTATGAATACTATTCCCACAGACTGTATGACATGTCACAGCAAAACTGCAGCAAAGGCTTTAAGAACAGAGCCTTTTGCCACGATGCAACACAGGATACATCTTGTGGGAGGGGAGGAGAACCATTTCATCACAGTCTATCAGGGAAACTGCACCTGGTGCCACGCGTTTAATACGGAAACCGGGCAGTTA
>JACUUP010000268.1 GCA_014859225.1 Candidatus Aerophobota bacterium | reverse complement strand
GGAGTAGCAGCGGCGCTTTTGCTGGCTACGGGCTTTGCGGGGACAGGATGGGCAGCGGAGGAAACGGTGGTAAGTTTTGGATTGGTGGAAAGTTTATCTGCGGCATCGGCAACTTTGACGAGCAATTTCAACAAGGGTGGTGTGGTGTATGTGCGGGTCAATGTGGGGGGCCAGGTGGGAGGTTCTTCGATTGCTATGGCAAAGGACGATACTCCAGCACATACTACTAATTGGATTACCTTCACTGTCTACGACGATGGAACTTTTCCTGATGATAACGCCAATGATGGCTACTACTGGGGAAGATTCACCATTGTAGATGGTGACTATCCATTTACCGATGATGCCAACGATATCCTGGGTCTTGCCAGTGGCGAAACTGCCACTATAAGCTGTAACCTTGATGGGGTGGAGCCGACTGGCACCCACACGATAACCGCCTACTTTGCACCACCTGACCACACCAAACCATCCATAGATACATTTGAGGTCAATCCCAACCCCTTCTCTCCCAACGCAGATGGCATTCAGGATGAGACAAATATTTTTTACTCCCTCTCTGATAATATTTCTACCCAGCTTCAGGTGAGGTTAGAAATACGCGATACAAGCGCAGTTATCGTAAAAACACTGGTTGATGCCGAAACCCAGAATACCGGCACCCTCTACACCTACAGCTGGGATGGAACCTATGATGATGGGACTCCCGCAGCTGATGGGAACTATATCTGCCGCATCATGGCGCTTGATGGTTCGGGAAACAGCGTTGAATCAACGCTTGGTATAATTATTGATACCCAGCCTCCCCAGATTTTCAATGTTTCTGTCTCTCCCACGCCTTTTTCACCTAACGACGATACTATAAAAGATACCACCACCATTTCTTTTTCTCTTTCTGGTGCAGCCGCCAGCAATAATAAGGTGGAAATTCGGGACTCTCTTGGCATTCTGGTAAGAACCTTTGATGATGAAATTTCTCCTTCCGGCGGGGCGGATGGAGTGAATACAGTCATCTGGGATGGGAAAGACTGGACCGGCACAGTTGTCCCGGATGGAAGTTATTTTTATGAAATCTGGGCACAGGATGCAGCGGGAAATTTAAGTTTCTTTACGGGAATCATCCGGGTTGACACAACGCCTCCTGAAACTGCCCTGCAAATTTTGGATAACATGAAAACGCACTTATCTCCTTTTAATGTGAGTGATTTGGGTGCAACGCCTCCTACCGGCCTTTACATATCCGACGTTCAGGTAGGTGGCGAGTGGCAGACAACCGACCCCAGTGGTATTACAAAGGTTGAGCTTATTATAGGCGGAAATGTCTTCGCCCCGCAAAATCCTCATGGAAACTGGCAGGGTTGGTATCTTTACTGGACTCCTCCCGCAAGTGATGGAACTTATACAGTACGGGTGAGAGCTGTTGACAACGTGGGAAACGATACGGGCTCATCCGGAGCATCCAGCACCATTATTTACGATAATTCACCTCCCACATCTCATATTACATCGCCTCCTGATGGAACAGTATTTAGCAGCTCCACGTTAACTATCAGTGGAACGGCAAGTGATGGGGCAGATGGTGCGGGAGTGCAGGAAGTCCAGGTGCAGGTGACAAATATTAGCACTTCTACGGTTATTATCAGCTTTGATAGTAGTAGTGTTATTGATGCAAGTTTGGGAGGGGACTGGTCAACCTGGGAGTATGTGTTCACTCCCCCGGATGCAGGCTCTCCACCCGTAAACTACCTGGTTGAGTGCCGGGCAACGGACAATCTATTTGACCCGCTTTCCCCTACCTCCTCTTCGCATATCCAGGCAAGTCCTCACTCTATTACCGTAACCTACGATACGCAAAATCCTCCCCATCATCCTGTGGACCTACGAGACGATGGTGTGTCTATCCTGACCGGGCATTATTTTGGGATAACGAACGTATTAACTTGCACTCAGGAACATTTTGCGGGACTTATAGAGGTTCGCTTTGAATACAGGGTTGAGCCTTCGGGAACCTGGCAGGTGATTGGCTCTGACGCGTACACTGCCACCCCTTCTGCATCGTATGTGCCCGAGGTTATCTGGGATACGACAGGTCTTGCCAGCGATGTTACCTATTCTTTTCGTGCTGTAGCGATAGGAAGTGAGATACCTTCGGGAGTAATTAGTGGGTGCCGCATTGACAATGATGCCCCATCTGCTCCCTATAACCTGCGAGATGATGGAGTTTTAATTACTCCCGGGCACGTATTTGGCAGGAATAATGTTTTCTCTGCCAATGCTGATGTAGAGGATGCATCATTGGTGGGGGTAAGATTTGAATACAGAGATTATACCGCGCTATCGTCCTGGATAAGTATTGGAACAGATACTTCACCTCAGGGAAACGAGTTTTCTGTTTTATGGGATACATCAGCTCTTAATACCACCCATTCCTACTGGGTAAGGGCAACTGCCATAGATGTGGCGAGCAACGAAACATCATCTTCTGCGATTACAAATTGCAGCATCAGGCTAAGTCCACCTGTATTCCAGTCGCTTACTAAGGATAAGGATGCTTATAAGAATAGTGATACCATCACCTTAACGGCGAATCTTGATGCAGCCGGCTATACCATGGCGGCAGATTTTTCTGAGGTTGACTCTGAATACGGCGAGGGAACGAATATGGAACAGGTGACTGATAACCTCGATTCAACCTATACTATTCAGTATACCATATCACTTTTTAATAGCTTTATTAGTGGTTCAACCGTGGTGGTTACGGCAACTGATTTGGCGGGTAACCAGGCTACCTCGTCTATCACCGTCACCCTGGATAACATTGCGCCAACTGCTGCTATCTCATCTCCCTCATCCGGAGTTACTTTGTCTGGAAGTGTTACTTTCATAATTTCTGACACAGGAGCACCTGATGCAGATGTGGAAAGCTTCATCCTGGAATATTCCCCCACAGGTTTATCAAGCTGGTCAACCTGTCCTTCTCAAACGCAAGGTACCTGGAATCCTGGTGCAACCTCTGCCATATTGTTTGACACCTCTTCTTTGGGTGATGGCTCCTATGACTTCCGCTGTAAGCTGGAAGATACCGCAGGAAATGTTGGCTACACCGAGCCCATCTACAATGTAGCCTTAGATAACGGGCCACCTCCTGTTCCAACCTCACTCACAGCCCAGGCTATCTCTGGAGCAAGAGTTTACCTTACCTGGCAAGCCTCATCCCCTGAGGATGATGTAGATTACTACAAACTCTATCGCTCCACTTTGCCTTACTCTTACACCTTCACCTACATTGCCCCGCTGTCTAAAGGAACTGTGTATCCTCTAAGCTATGTTGATGGCCCCTTATCTGATGCTACCACCTACTACTACCACGTCACAAGCATTGATGCTCAGGGGAACGAGTCAGCTTTCTCCAACCAGGCATCCTGTGTAACTGATGGAACAGCGCCAGTATTCACCGCCTCCATACAGAAGGATAAAGAGGCATACAAAAATGAAGATACGATTCACCTAACCGCCTTTTTAGATGCAGCAGGCTACACTTTAGTTGCCGACTTCTCTGAGGTAGATTCACGTTACGGTATCGGTGCTAACGTGGAAAGTGTTACTGACCACGGCAATAAGACCTACTCCATTTCTTACACCATCTCTCCCGACAACACGTTCCTTTCCGGCTCAACGGTTGTCGTTACAGCATCTGATACCGCAGGTAATGTTGCCACCTCTTCGGTTACTATAACCCTGGATAACATTGCTCCCGTTTTCATTGCTCCCACTTTGTCCGATAAGAGTGTGTACAAAAATACTGATACCATCACCTTAACTTGCGAGCTTGATGCCTCAGGGTACACGGTGAGTGTTAATTTCGGCAGTATTGATACAACTTATTCATCAGGCAAAGAAGAAGTCCAGGATGGAGGAGA
>JACUUP010000142.1 GCA_014859225.1 Candidatus Aerophobota bacterium | reverse complement strand
AGGGTCAGACCTTGAGCATCTACGAAGAAAAAATATTTTCAAGGTGGAACTCGGCTATATTAGCGGTAGCTACGATAATTTTTCTCGTTCTCCTTCTCTATCAGGCGGTTGGTCTACAACATTATTGGTGCTCCTCGTGTCGTTTTTTCATTGAAGAAAGGCACCTTTAGAGAATTTGTATTCTCTACCTCCAACCCTCAAAAGGTGATGGAACTGGTTAAACAGAAAGTAGTTTCAAGAGGGTCAGATCTTGACATTGAAGTTTTTACTACTGGCGAAGAGCCTGAAAAAACTGATATAAACCTTATTAATCCTGATGGAAAAGGAGTAACCATTTCTTACTTTACATTCAGAGAAATTACATTACAATGTAATTAAAATTATGAAATAATTACATCAGGATGTAATTTGAATTTACCAACGTTTAATCATTGGTGGCGTAAAGGGGAAGTAAATCAAGTTCTAAAGGGTAAACCCCGCAAGATTCTACGGGAAATCTTACCGTACGTACAAAGAAGGCAGATTATTATCCTGAAAGGGCTTCGCCGGGTTGGAAAAACTACCCTTCTTTACCAGATAATAGACCACCTGCTTAAAAAAGAAAATGTCTCACCTTACCGAATACTGTACTTTTCCTTCGATGAAGAAATAGAAAACTTTGATGACATTACAAAAACCTACCAAAGAGAAGTACTAAGAGAGGATCTTCTGGATACCAAAGAGCGCTGTTATCTATTTTTTGATGAGATTCAAAAATATGAGGGCTGGCCAGAAAAACTGAAAATACTTTACGATTTATACCCTCATCTGAAAATCTTTGCCAGTGGTTCAGCCGCTTTAACTTTAACCAGAGGTGTTAAAGAAAGCCTGGCAGGGAGATTTTTTGAATTTGAAATTGAACCGCTTGATTTTGTAGAGTATCTTGCATTCCGAAAGTGCCACTATGAAAGAGAAAGAATAAATATTTTTAAAGAAGATATATTAAGAGAGTTTGATTTGTTTCTGTGCAATTCCGGTTATATTGAAATGATGGATGAGAACAATCCGGAAATAATCAGACGCTACTTTCAGCAAAGTATCATGGAGCGGGTCATTTACCGTGATATACCTGAACAGTTCACCATACGGGACCCGGAAATCCTTTTTAGAATTCTTAAAATAGTAGCTTCCCAGCCTGGTATGCTGGTAGAGTACAAAAGCTTTTCCAGTGACTTAAACAGGGACCAGCGAACTATCTCCAATTATTTTGAATATCTAAAATGGTCCTTTTTAGTACGAGCAGTTTATTTATTTTCCACCAATCTTCTCACAAGTGAAAAAAAGCTAAAGAAACATTATCTTGCTTGCCCTGCATTTAGTTTAGCTTTACACGGACAGTTGTCCGATGAGTTTAAAAGTAAGCTCGTAGAGAATTTATTTGTGTCAGCCCTGAAAGCAAAGTTCTTTTTTCGTTCTTTGGCCAAAGAGGAAGTGGACATCATACTTCCCGTACATAGAACTTTGCTACCCATAGAAGTTAAATATAGAAAAAGAGTGAAAAGAGAGGACTTATCAGGACTTAAAAGTTTTATGAGTCGCTACAAATCTGACACAGGATACCTTTTGTCCTATGATTTAGAAGAAGAACACACCTTTTCCTGGGGAAAAATCTCTATTGTTCCTGCCTGGAAATTTTTGCTCTTCTGTGAGGATTATATACAGAGGGTCAGATCTTGACATTGAAGTTTTCACTACTGGTGAAGAGGCTGAAAGAAATGATATAAACCTTATTAGTTTTGACACTGGGAAAAAATATCCCCGCAAACAAAAATAACAAAAATAAATCTGTCCCCTTTTTCTTTTTTTCTTTTTTTTCCCTGCCAACAATCTGACATTGACAGAGTTAAAATTTTTTCTACAATGTAGGTAGGAAAAATCCTACCTATGGAGGGAAAAAATGGCAGATAGATTAACCACGAGGCAAAAAAAGCTGCTGGAGTTTATACAGGATTATCTGCATGAGTACGGGTATCCTCCGACGCAGGAGGAGATGGCAAAAGAGCTCAAAATAGAATGGACGCGAGCCGTGGAAAAGCATCTCCAGGCACTTGAGAAAAAAGGTTACCTCAAAAGAGGAAAAGGTGCACGCTGTATTAGGCTTGCAACTCATACAAGAGGCTTATCTATCCCCATTCTTGGCACAATTTCTGCAGGCTCTCCCATCGTAGCTGATGAGAATATAGAAGGGTTCATCAACCTGGATGAAAGAGTTGTTCCCAAAGGAACCTGTTTTTTCCTGAACGTAGAGGGGGATAGTATGAAAGATGCGGGCATTCTTGATAAGGACCTTGTTCTTGTTCGCTGTCAGGAGGTGGCAGAAAAAGGTGACATTGTTGCCTTCCTGAGTGCTGATGGGGTTACCATCAAGTACTTTTTCCCTGAAGAGGGTGCAATAATCCTGAAACCTGCAAATCCTGAGTATGAGCCCATCATTATTCAAGAGGATAGCCAGGCAAAAATCTTAGGCAAGGTGGTTGCTGTTTTACGGTTCTACTAAATTTTCTTAGGGTAAAAAATGCAGTTTTACCACTTACATGTTCACTCCTGTTTTAGCTTTGGCGAGGGTGCATCAACTCCTGAAGAGCTGGTTGAGGTGGCAAAAGAGCTGAAGATGAGCTACCTTGCTCTAACGGATAAGGATGGTCTCTATGGAGCAGTTAGATTCTACCGCAAGGCACAAAAAGAAGGAATACAACCGATAATCGGGGCAGAGCTTCTAACAGAAAAAGGATTCCCCCTGGTTCTTCTGGCAAAAAATAACAAGGGATACTCAAACCTCTCTCAACTTATTACAGCATCCCATCTTGGCTCTTCAAATGGCGTCTTCGCCAGATTTGATGTGCTTGAGAGATTCTCTCAGGACCTTTTTGCCCTCTCGGGGGGACCGGGAGGTGAGCTTTCATGGTGCCTCAAGATGGGAAAAGAAACTGTAGCAGAGAAGCTTGCAAGAAGGTATATCAGGATTTTTGGAAGGGAAAACTTTATTATTGAACTTCAGGACCATCTTCTACCAGAGGAGTGCAGCGTAAATGATAAGCTTTTTGAGCTTGCCTGCAAACTTCATCTTCTTGTTGTGGCAACCAATAACGTCTACTATGCAAACAAGAGCCAACATGAGCTTCATCAGGTTCTTGCAAGAGCAGCAAGGATTGTACATCATCGCAGTATTACAGAGAAGCCAAATCCTGAGTACTACCTGAAATCATATTGCAGGATGGCAAGCGTCTTTACAAAATACCCCTTTGCCCTTTTCAATACGCATCTTCTTGCAAGTGAGTGCAACGTAGAGCTTCCCCTGGGGAAAATCCAGGCTCCTTGCTTCTTAAATAAAAACAATGAGCATTTCCATCTGACAAAGAGCTGTTTTCAAAATCTTCCCCAAAAATACCATCCCCCTTCAAAGAAGGCTACTCAAAGATTGATAAAGGAGCTAAGGATAATAGAGGAAAAGGGGTTCTCCTCCTATTTTTTGCTCGTTCAGGATATTGTGAACTTTGCCAGGAAAAAAGGTATACGATGCCAGGCACGAGGTTCTGCCTCAGGCTCAATTGTTGCCTACCTTAGTGGAATATCTCAAATTGACCCTATAGAACATGACCTTTTATTTGAACGATTCTTGAACCCTGAACGAGTGGATTTTCCTGATATAGATCTTGACTTTGATTCAAGAAAAAGAGATGACGTGATGGACTATGTTTTCAATAAGTACGGAAACGATAAGGTAGCTCTGGTAGCAACCGTCCCAACATTTAGAGCACGGGGGGCAATTAGAGAAGCGGGAAGAGCTCTGGGGTTAGAGTATGCCAGCATAGATAAGCTTATTCAATTTTTGCCGTATCTTCCTGCAAACAGGATAACGGATGCTTTAAATTCTTTACCTGAGCTAAGGCAAAGCAAGATACGAGATTTCCAGGAACTTGTTGCTATCTCCTGCGAGATGAATGGTTTA
>JACUUP010000141.1 GCA_014859225.1 Candidatus Aerophobota bacterium | reverse complement strand
TTAGATACTCGGTTGGAAGTGAGGCTCGATACATATTTGCCAGTGAAGCAACCTTTGAGGGAGAGGGAGGCGATGGTATATGGTTGATGGACCCGCTCAAGTGTGATTGGAACGGTTTTATGGGAAATGTTTTCATAGAGTATTACTTTTAGATAGAACCTAACAGTTGGTCTGTCTTTATTGGTAGGGTTCGAGAGCATATATCTCAAAGTGTTCAGGGTGGCTCCCCTTAAAGGAATTTTTGAATCAAGTCTTATATTCTGGAAAGTAATCCGCAAGATTTTTGCCTTTGTAATATACATCCGCTACTAATCTGCCATAGTTATCTACAGTTTGAACATTCTTGATGTCTACCATCTCGTTCAAAACCTGTTCCTAACAGGTTCAGGAATCAGGTTTGATAAGTTTCTCTTTTGCTTCTTCGTGTCCCCACTCTCCTTCTTCTGGAGTATTATAACCAGTTGGACAGACAGTATCGCCTATTTTGTTATCCCCCCTCCACCCATTTTTAACTTTAAAAGTATCTCCATCAATTATTTCGCTGACTGTGAATAAGGACATTCCTTTGCTCCTTTATAGAAAATTGAAAAGCGCGAGCACTGTTACAGAGTAGGTAGAATGTCCTCTTAACTGTCAAGCTAAAATGTCCTCTTTGTAGCTTATCTTTATCATTTTTGATAGGGGAACTCCTGGATAAATTTTCCCTGATAAAAGACTCTAATGCACTGCTCAGGTATAATGTGTAAGGTGACTTTAGCTTTGTTCCAACTTAAACGATGAATACAGTTTGTAATCTGGTACACTTTGCTTTGATAGCTGAAGGTATTATCCTTTTTAATTGCCCTTACGTCTTTGAAGCAGAATATATCATCCAGGTTAACCCCTTTAGGTAGAGGCTTAAAGCAGGAGGGTTGATGCCTATCGCAGGCCCTTAATCCGGTAGAGGAGTTAATATGTTCAGTGTTGTACCAGAATCTCCAGTTATCAAGCACTGTGTTAGCCTCAAATAGATCTTTAACATCTCTTAGGGGATAATGTAGCCTCTGCTGCATAAAACCAAAAATTCTTTCTATTTTTCCCTTGCATGCAGGTTGGAATGGCTCATGGTGAATAAGAACAGTTCCCAGCTCAAGCAGGGCTCGATGGATCTGTGTTTGTATTTTTTCTAAGTCAGATCTATACTCGAAGTGCATGGAAAACCCTTTTCTTATGAACTTAAACATGGAATCATTATCGGTATATAAAGAGGAAAAGATTCCGTACTCCTCAACCACTTTTCTTATCATGTAAAGGCTGTTCCATGAGGTATCAGATGAAAATATCCTTGCGGCTAAAAGTTCTCTTGAGTAATCATCCATTAAGGCTACAAGGTAAGTTCTTTTACCTAAAGCTGGGACCCACATATGCTCTGATGTATCCATCTGAACAAGTTCTCCAAATGATTTTCTCTCAAACCTTTTTCTTGGCCTTCTTCTTTTTCTTCTCAGGTTGTATCTTCCACTTTCAATCAGGATAGATCTTACCGTGGAAGGAGAGATGCATTTTCCAAGTTCTTCCTTTAAGATATCGGATAAATGGCAACTGTTTATTTCAGGATAAAGATCAAAGACCTTTATAACTTTTTCTTTTTCCTCGCAGGGCAGCCTGTTCCAGGCAGGATGGGACCTTTTGTACAAAAGGACATCCGGGTTCATTTTAGCTTGAAGGAGATGATGAAATACCCTTCGAGTATGACGATAGGAAAGATGAAGATTTTTACTTGCCTCTTTTAAGGTTAAAAGATTATCTTTTACCATGGAAAGCATCCTGTATCTTTGCCAAACTAAAGGTGAGTATCTATCTGGCATTGCAAAACTCCTTAAAATGCTTTTTTAAGAGGGGAAAAGCTACTTTAAAGTTCCCCTATCCTTTAGGGTTTTAATTAACCTCTCTCTCAGGGAAAGGAAAAATGAGGTAGAGGGGGTGGATGTGGCATCGGATAAGTTCTTCCAATATGCACAGCGGGCTATTAAGAGAACCTCTTTTAGTTCTTTTTTAGAGTAAGGATAATCTTTAAGGTAATTTCTTACTGAGGGGTCTTCCCCCTTTTTTAGCCTTTTTAGGTACTCATCTAAAATATTTTCTATCATCTTATGCTTTTTGTTCAATTTTTACCTCTTTTTGCCTGAAATAGTTTCTTAGATTCTTTAGGGCTCTATAGTAGGCGGATTTAGTAGCCTTTTTGCTCTTTCCCAAAATGGAGGATACATAAGAGATAGGCATCTCTTTTAAACCATGTAGGAGCACCACTTCCCTTTGGTAGGAAGAGAGTCTGTTTAGAGCTTCTTCCAGATAATCGGGTTTAAAGATACTCTCGCAGGCTATCTCAGGAGCAAAGTCCTTTTCTTTTTCCAATGGGAAAAATCTTAGGGACTTCTTTAAATTTCTCCTTTTAAGATGCCTTAAAGTCTCATTTTTGGCAATAACGTATAGCCAACTAACAAAACAGCCTTCTGATCTAAAGTGGCGTATATGCCTGAATACCTTAATGAATACCTCCTGGCAGATATCTTCGGTATCCTGATGATGAAAAAGCTTGCTATAAATGTAGCGGTAGATAGGATCAAGATACCTTGCATAAAGCTCATCAAATGCTCTAACGTTTCCTTCCTTCACCTTCTGCACCAGATCCTCATCTTTTTGTCTCATTTTGGACTTTACTCCTTTTCTTTTTAATATATAGACACCTCGAGAAGGGAAAAGGTATCGCTTTGGTATTAAAGTATATCTAAAAGATAAAAAGGGGAGGATCAAAAGATAAAGGTAATAATAGGCTGGAGGTGGGTATAATAAAAACCCCTAAGAGGACATTCTATCTAATAAATTAAAGAGGATATTCTATTAACACAATAACATATGCACCCTCCAGCCTTGACAAACCTTCCTCTTTTATTATTGTAGGGGGAAAGAAAATGAAGCAAGCAAAGTTTTATCAAAAAATAGATGGTAAAAAGGTAAAGTGCCTTCTTTGTCCTCATGAGTGTCAGATTTCTCCGGATAAAAGAGGTATATGCGGGGTAAGAGAAAATAAAGGAGGGAAGCTTTTCTCCTTAGTTTATGAGAAAATTATATCCTGGGCTATGGACCCTATTGAAAAAAAACCACTTTATCATTTTCTACCCGGAGGGGACGCTTTCTCCCTTGCAACTTTTGGCTGTAACTTCAGGTGTCTTAACTGTCAAAACTACACTATTTCTCAAGTTTATAAAGATACAGAGGACATTCCCGGAGAAATAGTTCCGGCAAAAAAGGTGGTTGAGCTGGCAAAACAAAAAAAATCAAAAATAATTGCCTACACTTATACAGAACCTACTATCTTTTATGAATATGCCTATGATATATGTGAAATTGCTCATGCGGAAAAGATAAAAAATGTATTTGTGACCAACGGATATATCAGACCTGAGCCGCTGCGGGAAATATCCCCTTTTCTTGATGCGGCTAATGTAGATTTAAAATCCATGAGGGATAACTTTTACAGGAAAATATGCGGTGGGAAACTGCAACCGGTGCTTGATAGTATAAAACTGATGCACGAGCTGGGGATATGGGTGGAGATAACCACGCTCGTGATTCCCGGAATAAATGACACCGATGAGGAACTTATGAGCATTGCCAGTTTTATCCTCCAGATAGATAGTGATATCCCCTGGCATATCTCGCGTTTTTACCCTGCCCACAAAATGCAAAACTATCCCCCTACACCGCTTGACACGCTCTACAGAGCAAAACAAATAGGACAAAAGGTGGGATTAAAGTTTGTCTATCTCGGGAATGTGCCTGGAAATGAAAGCGAGAACACTTTCTGCCCAAACTGCGGCAGGACAGTAATTAAAAGAGCTGGCTATCATATAAGTAGTATCAATCTAAAAAATGGCAGCTGCATCTGGTGTGATAATAAAATAGCAGGGGTATGGGGATAAATGGATAGCTATAAGGTATATATAGGGCTTGAGGTTCATGTGGAGCTTT
>JACUUP010000140.1 GCA_014859225.1 Candidatus Aerophobota bacterium | reverse complement strand
CTTGTAGACCCATGCGTGGGGTAACCTCCAGTAGGACAGGCGAGACGCCCGTCCTGCTGGAGGTGGACAATACAACGTAGGACAGGCGTTGTGCCTGTCATTGCGAATTCTTGACAAATTTTCACATTGTGGTATTATGGCCAAAAAATAGCAAAGAGACTTTTCATGTCAGTAGATTTTTCCAACAGCGACTTTCTAATAAGGGTAGCCTGGCTTTACTATGAGGAGGGGTTAACTCAGGATGAGATTGCCCGCAAATTTTCCCTTTCAAGGTCTAAAGTGGTGAGGATGTTAAAAAGAGCAAAAGAGGAAGGTATAGTCAGCTTTCAGATAAGCGGGGTAGGCTGTAACTGCCTTTTTCTGGAGAAAAAACTTATATCCCTCTTTAACCTTCAGGATGCTATGGTTGTTCCCTCGGTGAATGAGGATAAGCTGAGAGATACATTAGGTAAAGCAGCGGCGATTTATCTGGAGAGAAATTTGAAGGATGGACAGCTTCTGGCAATAGGTTGGGGAAGGACTATCCACAAAATGGCAAACTATGTGAGGTCGGGAAAGTTTAAAAATTTAAGGATAGTTAATTTAATGGGAGGTCTTACCAGTTCTCTGTCGCTTAACCCTTACGATATAGGAGGAAAAATTGCTTCAACCTGGGGAGGGGAGTGCTACTATGTGTATGCTCCCGCTATAGCAGCATCAGAGAAGCTCTGTCAGTCATTTAAATTTGAACTTACGGTAAAGACAGCTTTAGATATGGCAAAACTTGCAGATTATGCTCTTGTAGGAATTGGAGAGGTGGGGAGGGAAAATACACTTTTCCAGATGGGTTATATAAGTCTTACCGAGATTGAAATTCTTGCAAGAGAAGGAGCGGTAGGTAATATAATGGCTCAGTTTTTTAATATTGAGGGGAATAAGGTAAACTGTGAGTTGCACCGCAGGATAGTAAGTCTTTCCATTGATAATTTGAGGCAGTTAAAAAAAGTTGTGGGTGTTGCCGGGGCTCATTGTAAGGTTAAATCAATTCTTGGCGCACTGCACGGAAAATTCGTTAATATTCTTATTACTGATGAGTCAACGGCAAAATCTATTATCCACTCTGAGGAGAATACACTTGCTCAGTGCTCCCTGCCATAATTGAAATATGAAAAATATAATTTACCAGGAGGTTAAAATGAGGATAGCTGTTGGTTGCGACCACAATGCGCTGGAGTTTAAAAATGCAATCTGTGATTTTTTAAAGGGAAACAATATTGATTACAGGGATTTTGGTGTGGTGACAGAGGACCCTATTGATTATCCTGATAAGGCTAAAGAGGTAGCTGAGGCGGTTGCCCGGAGAGAGTTTGATAGAGGAATTTTGATCTGTGGCACGGGAATTGGTATGGCAATCGCTGCTAACAAGGTGAGGGGAATAAGGGCAGCTTGCTGTCATGATGTTTACTCAGCAGAGAGGGCACAAAAGTCCAACAATGCTCAGATAATGACTATGGGTGCCTTTGTAATTGGAATTGAGCTGGCTAAAATGCTGGTTGATGCCTGGCTCAAATCGGAGTTTCAAGCAGGAAGGTCTGCTCCCAAGGTAGAAAAGATTATGCAGATAGAAAAGGAGCAGTTCTCTAACTAATAGATTTGGAAGATTTTAGATATTAAAATTTAAAAGGAGCAAACGATATGGTAAGAGAAATCTCCATACCTCCCGATTTTACCCCGGGATTTGTTGAGGTAGGAGGCAGGATTCCTAAGTTCCAGTATCAAAAATCTTTAAAAGATGAGCTTGAGGAAGGTGGGATAACAAGGGATGAGTGTATTAACCTGCTCAAATGTATGCTCTATATAAGAAACCTTGAGGATATGATTTGTGAGCTGGGAGAGATGAAGGGAAAATATGGCCCGTTAAAATACCTTTATATTGGGGCAACTCATCTTTCCATTGGTCAGGAAGGAGCCTCAACCGGAGCTATATCAGTTGTCAACCCGGATGACCTTATAACCAGCACTCACCGGGGACACGGAGATGCCCTGGCCAAAGGTTACTTTGCTATCAAAAGTATGGATGATGATGGTTTAAAAAACCTTCTTGTAGAAGATAAAGAGGTTCTTAACCTTTTAGAGCTTACTATAGAGGGAAAAGATAGAGAATCTCTTGAGGAGGATGCTCTTAAGTTTTACCTTTTTAAGGCAATAGCAGAGCTTTTTGGAAAAGACTCAGGCTGGTGCAAAGGACGAGGTGGTTCCATGCACATCGCTGATTTTAAACGAGGCCACTTGGGAGCAAATGCCATTGTTGGAGGGTCTATGGGTATGGCTGTTGGCTCTGGAGTTGCCTCACGCTACTTTGAAGATGGAAAAGTCACTTTGTGTTTTGTGGGTGATGGTGCCTTTAACAACGGTATCTCCCATGAGGCACAGAATATGGCTTGCATGGCTCAGTTTACCAATGGACTTATGAGTAAAAGATTTGGTGTTCCTGTGATATTTTGTTGCATCAACAACCAGTATGGTATGTCCGGCCAGCAACGAGGTGAGGTTACCGGGGTTGATTTTTTAGCCGAGAGATGCTTTGGCTACAATAAGGCTGGTATGCACGCAGAGATTGTCAATGGAATGGATGTTCTTGCTGTGCGGGATGCAACAAAAAGAGCAGTAGAGCTTGCAAGGCATGGGGAAGGCCCTGCCTTCCTGGAGTTCTGGTGCTACAGATTTAAGGGGCACAATTTAAAGGACAGACTGGATACAAAAGAGGATGAAAGGTACAGATGTTTTGAGGACCTCAAGGCATGGGAGAGGTTTGACCCTGTGGAGGTATTCTCTAAAACGCTGGTGGAAAATGATATTCTCAAAGAAGAGGATATTGAAAACCTTAGAAAAGAGGCACGCAAGAGAAATGAGGATATGGCAGTTAAAGCTTCTTCTGCAAACTCCCCGGAGCCAAAAAATATACACTTTTGTCTTTTCAGCACCTCAACATCCAAGAATATCCCTGAAGAATTTAAAAATGCTCCTATCCTCAAGAAACCTCGCTTTGTGGATAGGGACCAGGATGTTCCTATAACCTATAGAGAGGCATTGAAGGAAGCACTTTTTCAGGAGATGGTAAGGGATAGGCGAGTCTGTATGTGGGGGGAAGACATTGCAGAGTATGGTGGAGCGTATGCTGTTACAGAAGGACTCGTTGACATTTTTGGAAGAGATAGAGTTTTCAACACAGCCATCTCTGAGGTAGCAATTATAGGCTCAGGTGTTGGGGCAGCTCTGAGGGGACTTCGCCCCGTGGTTGAGATAATGTATATTGACTTCATTCTTCAGGCAATGGACCAGCTGGCAAATCAAGCGGCAAAGTGGAAGTATATGTCAGGTGGGCAGCCACATCTTCCCTTAACCATACGCACGACCATTGGTGGAGGAAAAGGTTATGCAGGTCAACACTCCCAGAGCCTTGAGGCTGTTGTTGCTCAGTTTCCAGGATTGAAGATTGCTGCACCTTCTAATGCCTTTGATGCCAAGGGTTTGCTTTTATCCTCCATACGAGATGACAATCCAGTTGTTTTCATTGAACACCAGAATCTCTATGCAGATGATTTAGCCAAAGGCAAGGTTCCCAAAGAGGACTACCTTATTCCCCTGGGAAAAGCTAAGCTTGTGCAGGAGGGAAAAGCAGTCACAGTTGTTAGCTTCTCCTCCATGGTATCTGTTGCAATAAAAGCTGCCCGGCAGTTACAGGAAGAGGGTATTGAGGTTGAGCTCATTGACCTTCGCAGCCTGTATCCTCTTGATATTGATACGGTCATACAATCTGTTCAAAAAACAGCTAAGCTGGTGATAGTTCACCAGGCACCCCAGTTTATGGGGTTTGGAGCAGAGATAGCAGCTCAGGTTCAGGAGAAGGCTTTTGATTTCTTAGATGCCCCGATTGTACGAGTTGCTGCCCCCAATACACCTCCACCTTCCTCGCCCGTTCTGGAGAAAGAGTTTTTGCCCAGCGAGAAGAATGTTATTGAGGCAGTAAAGAGGGTATGCGG
>JACUUP010000139.1 GCA_014859225.1 Candidatus Aerophobota bacterium | reverse complement strand
TTTTCAATGGCACAACGACTCCTACTTCGGTTACCTGATCCAATGGCTTGACACGAGATTTAATATTGACAATTATTTGTTCTTGTATTATTTAAATATGTAACAAATCAAAGGAGTACGTCTATGCCTCATATACATAAATACCCCAAGGATATTGTAAAACGCTATGGGAAAAACCCTATCATTACCCGGGATGATATTCCCTTTCCCTGTAATACTGTATTTAATGCAGGAGCAATAAAATACCAGAATCAGTATCTTTTGCTTTTAAGAGTAGAAACTCTGGAAGGATGGTCTTGTCTGGTTTTGGCAAGAAGCAAAGATGGTTATAATTTTGAGGTGGAAAAAGAGCCAGTTATAAAACCTGCCCAAAAGGAGCCCTTTGCTACTTATGAGAAAAGAGGAGTGGAAGATCCCCGAATCACCCTTTTTGAGGATGGTAGATACTACATATTTTATACTGCTTACTCCAAATATGCACCAAGGATTGCTCTTGTAGAAACAACTGATTTTAAGAGCTTTAGGCGTATTGGTCTTGTATCTGAGCCAGGCAATAAAGATGCAGTTTTATTTCCCAGGAAAATAAATAATCTGTTTGTCCGCTTCGACAGGCCCTCTACCGGAGGAGCTGGAGATATGTGGATATCATACTCTCCAGATTTGATTTACTGGGGAAAATCTAAAGTAGTTATGGAGGCACGTCCTGGGTTCTGGGATTCGGACAAAATAGGAGCAGGAGCGCCTCCTGTTGAGACAAACGATGGATGGCTGGAAATATACCATGGGGTAAAAGGCACTGGAGGGGGTAAAATATACCGTTTAGGGTACGCACTTTTTGACCTGAAGGACCCCTCCAAATTAATAGGAAGATCCCAGATTCCTCTTATATCTCCCAGGGAAATGTACGAGAGAACTGGCGATGTTCCCAATGTAATATTTACCTGCGGCGCTGTTGTAGAGGCTGGTGGAGAGATAAAAATCTACTACGGGGCAGCAGATACCTGCATTTGTGTTGCAACCTGCAAGCTCCAGGACCTGGTAGAAAGTTGCCACTAAATCTCACAGGAGCTATTTGAGACTGGAATAATCTCTAACCTTCATGATTCTATTTGCTTAAGGAGATAAGTTTCTCAAAAAGGACGAGATACTCTTTCGCTATATTTTCTCCGGAGTACTTTTTTGCAAAACGAAAAGCGGCCTCTTTTAGCTTTTTATTTTTTTCTTCATCCTTAAGAATAATATTAATTAAATTGGATTTTAGCTGTTCCCTGTCCGTGTATTTTAAAACCTCTGCAGAAAAAGATTGAAAAAAATCTGAGCGCTTTGGCACAAAAAGAGGACATCCTGTGCCCAGAGCTTGAAAAGCTGTGCTTGAGACCACAGCTTCATATTTTGCCTGAAATTTATGAAGCACTACCGCATCACAGGCAAAAAGATAAAGGTCAAACTTCTCTTTGGTAAGTACCTTCTCCTCCCTTACTACAATATCAGGATCCGAGGAAAATTTCTCCAGAATATCCATTTTTTTAGGACCCAAAATTAAAAACACAACATTCCTTAACTCATCATCTCGTGTTGGCAGGTAAGGAGAATATCCTCTCTGGCCAAAAAAAAGAACTATTTTTTTATTAAAGGGAAGTTCTAATTTTTCTCTTGCCTTTATTTTATCCTTCAATCTCACAGGAAAACAGGGAAAAGGGATGTAATAGGCATTAGTGTATATCTTTTTTAATCCAGGCCTTTCCTATTGGCTCTGCATGAACCGCCACTCCCGAGTCGGTATTCCAGGCACTCATCATTGCTATTTTCATTTTTTTACCTCCCACAAAGCAACACAACATGCCCTGTCTGCAGCTCCATAGTAAAGGAGCCAGCGGCCCTCCTCCAAAACAAGCCCTTCTGGAACTATATGATTAGAGACCCCTCCGAAAAAAGCACCCCAATCTCTGATTGAGGATAAAATAGGTTTATCTGATCTTTTTATTACTTTCCAGGGGCTGCTCTTAGAAAAAACTGTAGCTCCTACCTTATAAATATGATTCTCACCCCACCCAGCATAGATAAGCAAGATACCATCTGAAATCAAAACTGGAGGAGGACCTGGCTCTACACCCTTCTCATCAAAGTAACCTTTTCTTGGGCAAACTACAGGTTCATCCAAAATCTCCTGCCAGTGGAAAAGATCATGGGATACAGCAAGACCTATAGCTGTTTGCCAGGGCTTCTTTTCTCCCATAAAGTACATAAAATATTTTCCCTCTATTTTCTCTGTCAGGATAGCACCTGCTTTTACCTGACCTTTGTCCCATCTTTTTTGTGGTTTTAGAATCGAGCCATGTTTTTTCCAATGGATAAGGTCATTTGAGGTGGCAAGGCATATATTACCCACTCCATATCTCCCCGGATTGCCAACATAGGTAAGATAAAAAGTATCCTTAACCTTTATTAACCTGGGGTCCTCACATCCAAATTTATCAAATTCTTTACCTGGAACAATAACCGGATCAGGAAAAGGTTTAAAATTGAATCCATCCTCACTTTGGGCAAGGCCAACTCTTCCGGTTAAACTATCCTCCAAACTTTCTGCTCTGAAGAGCATAAAATAGACTCCCTTATCCTTTATAACCGCAGGATTATAGGCACCTTTTGAGTAAAATCCTTTACCTGGCCCCAGTATGGGGTTTTTCTCAAAATCAACAAAAGGACCAATCATCTGTATCTATGCTGACTTAATGCTTCTATCATCTACAACTGGGCTCTGGATGTCCACAATACCAGAGCTCCCAACAGTTTTTCTTTGTTCAACCTCGGGAGTTTCAGAGAAAGCCGGGATATACAAAACAGGAGCCTTTTCTCTGGCAGCTATCATAAGAGAGTTAAACAACCTGATAAATTTTCCTCCAATCATTATAGGAGAATGTCTTTTAACGTAACTTTCTGCTGTTTTAACAGCATCTTTAACATTTTCTCTTTCCTCAAAAATATCCTCCAGCTTCTTTGCAAAATCATCCAGTCCCCTGTATTTTATAACCTCATTGTTTAATGTTTCAAAGAAGTTGGTATCAGATACAAGCAAAGGACAACCAGAACCCATGCAAAGATAGGCAGTTGAAGATACTACCACCGCACCAGCTGTATCTTTATGAATTAGGAGAATATCAGAGGCATGAAGATAAGTATAAAGTTTACTGGTAGGGATGGGACCTTTTTCCAGTTCAATAAAGTTGTGCCTTCCTTTAAGAGCCAGGAATAAATCATACCAGTCCCCAACATGGGTTAAGGTGAGAAAGATAAGGGGATATTTTCCACTCAACCTCTCTACAGTTGGAAGCAGATGTATGTGGCGAAAAACTCCCAGGCCGTAGTTAAAGATTATTTTTTTGTCAACAAGTAGACCAAGTTTTTCTCTCGCCTTAAGTTTATCTCCTTTTTTTATCGGATGGCAGGGATAGGGGATTATTTTAATTTTTTCCTCAGGATATATATGATTAAGAAAATTTTTGTACCTCTCATCAAAACAAACAACCGCATCCCAGTCAAATTTATAAAAGTAAGGGCTTTTAGGCGGGCCACCCTCGTGAACTACCAGTACTGTTTTTGCCTTTTTTCTTATGAGGGGGTAGATTTTTAAAAGACCCTGCATGGGCAGTATCTCCAGATTCTGGACAACAAAGATATCAAAATCATCTTCCAGAAAAGGTTCAGGGTCAAAAAAAGCATGAGCATCACCTCTCCATCCCTCTCCCAATCTATAACATCTTACCACATAAGGCTCATCTTTTTCGGTCCTGTTGCTTAAATCTTTCTCTATGGGAGCAAGCACTTTTAAATCATATCCCATCCTCATCCATGCTCTTCCTACAAGCTCTGCATGGGTAGAGACTCCGCAGGAAACATTCCAACGGCTCATCATTTTTATCTTCATTAGCATACCTCCTGAGGTTAATTTATATATAATAATTATATTCGCCTAAACTAAACTGACAAGTGGGCGCGTTAAGTCATATATAATGTAACCAAAGGGTAACTGGTTGTGCCATATGAAAA
>JACUUP010000013.1 GCA_014859225.1 Candidatus Aerophobota bacterium | reverse complement strand
AGTGAAAAAAAAGCTATAATGGCAGCAATAAAAATAATCAATTTAAAATCAAACGCTAAGAACCAGAAGAGCAGGAAAACAACAACTGAGCCTCCAATTGCCCCACAGGTATCCATAGTTCTGTGAATTCCAAATCCCCTACCTCTTTTGCCGCACATAGAATCTGCAAGAATTGCATCGCGGGGAGCAGTGCGTAATCCTTTACCCACTCGCTCAAGACCTGTAAACACTAAAACATGCTGCCAGATTTGAGAGAAAGCTAAAAACAATTTAAAAAAAGATGAGGTCAAATAGCCCGAAGAAATAAATATTTTTCTTTTTCCCGTTTTATCAGACCAAAAACCGGCAAAAACCTTTAATATGCTCGCTACAGAATCACTGAGTCCCCCGATGAGTCCAATAACCAATCCGCCACCACCCAGTGCGGTTATAAACATTGGCAGGATGGGCATTATCATTTCGCTGCTCAAATCATTTAAAAAACTAACCAGGCCAAGTAGTAGTATATTAGCGCTTATTCCTCTGAAATACAATTTTACTTTCATTGAGATGTCAAATGCTCAAAACCCGCACACCCTGGACAGGTTGTAGGCAAAATGTTTCCTGTAAGTAGATTGATTTAGAAATTTTTCACCAGGCTCAATGTTGCTTCACTCTATACTTTTCTAATTTCATTGTCGGTGTAACTAACAAATGGGCATCTTTTTAACCATTTTTGCGATAGTAGCTCCCAGATTTTTGCACTGTTTCTTAACCCGTTCATCCGGCTCTCCCAAACTTACCGGTCCATAATGGTCCCCCTTAGAACTTCCTTTCACTATCATCCCGTGAATAAGCATCATCTGGATAATACCCATAATGGTGGTCTCGTTGCCTCCCCCAACATTTGCAGACGAAGAAAAGGCTCCTCCTACTTTTCCTTCCAACATCCCATGCCGTTTCACCGAGCGGTCAAAAAGCTCCTTTACAGGAGCTGCTGGAAGACCGTAGTATGTGGGTGAGCCTACTATAATTCCATCCCACCTTGTAAGCTCATCCAGGCTGGTCTCTTCAGCCTTTTTCAGCTCAACTTCTACACCAGCTTCTGATTTTGCTCCTTCATAGACTGCATGAGCCATTTTCTCTGTATTACCTCCCCGTGAATAGTAAACAATACCAATTTTACCCATAAGTTGCCTCCTTTATCGAGTACCTTTTGAACGTCTTTTTTGAGTTTTCCATAGCCAATCTCTTCCATGAAAAGGTTGTAGTTCTGAGAGGATTATTATCGCACAAGGAGGGTGGAAGGTCAAGTTACTACTTTTAGTTGATTACAATGATGCTGCAGACATCAAAGCGGACCCGTGATGAGCAAAACTTAAATGTCAAGACCTGACCCTCTGGATTTCGTTTGACAACGAGAAAAAAGAGGGTAAGATAATCGCAAACTAAAAAGGGGAGCGGCTATGAAAGTAATACGTAGCATATGTATTTTGCTAACAGCGTGCCTAATCATATTTTTTTCCCAGTGCTCATGTGCCGGGGAAAATAAGAGCGTACTATTTCAAGTCTCAACATTGAATGCCTTATTTGAAGGAATCTACGATGGAGAAATAACCTTCCAGGAATTGGCTCATTATGGAGACTTTGGAATAGGGACCTTCAATGCACTGGATGGTGAAATGGTTGTCTTGGATGGCAACTTCTACCAGGTGCGAGTAGACGGAGAGGTTTTACCGGTTGACCCTTTCACAAAAACACCCTTTGCCATGGTAACTTTTTTTTACCCGGATGCGATAATACCCTTTGATGAGCCTGCTGATTATGACAGATTGCTTTTCTATCTGGATACCCTGCTACCCACAGAAAACATTTTTTATGCCATCAAAGTGAAAGGAACGTTCAGTTTCCTTAAAGCAAGAAGTGTCCCCCGTCAGAAGAGGCCGTATCCCCCACTCGTTCAGGCAATTGCAGAGCAATCCATTTTTGAATTTAACAACGTGCAGGGAACTATGGTAGGCTTCTTTTGTCCCGTATATATTCAAGGACTCAATATGGCGGGCTATCATTTTCATTTTATCTCTGAGGATACAATGATGGGAGGACATGTGCTTGATTGTCAGATTGACAGTGTGCACATTGAAATTAGCTTTATCCATGAACTTTCTTTGATATTGCCGAAGACAGAAGATTTTTACCGGGTTAACCTTGTCCAGGATAACGAAAAAGAACTGGAGAAGGTAGAGCGTTAACCTGAATTTACTTTTGTATAAGATGCGATACAGGGGGGGTATTTGTCAGGAAAAAAGACAGATACCCCTCGTAGACAATGTATCAAATCTTAAAGATATCGTCGCCGCTTTTAAATTCTAACGCGGGGTGAGAATCAAAGCGAACTACCCCAACCCTAACTTTATTGCCAACTGCCTTCGCTACTTCCGCTGTGCCCACATGGCCAAAGCCAGCACAAAGTTCAATCACTCCAACCCCTTCTTGTTCCACGAGCTTCTTGCTTACCTCAACTGCCTGTTTGTAATCTTTTACTCCGATAACTACCAATTCACGCCCCGGGGATGTAGAGAGTGAAACTCTATGCTTTTCAGGGTCAGCATTTTGTGCCACGAACATAAATACTATTTTAAACACCGCCATATCTATTCACCTCCTCGTTTTTTTAATGGTACATTCTCTGTTGAGATAAGGCTCTGGAGCTCGGGTTAAACTGGAGATTGTAGAAATTAGCCTACCTTCCGCTTTTTTGTAGTAACTCTTCATAAGTTCCTTCTTCCGTAATTTCGCCATTTTCTACAAAGAGAATTCTATCTGCCCCTATAATGGTGCTGAGTCTATGAACGATGGCAATACAGGTTTTCTTCTTCATTAATTTATCCAGGGCTTCCTGGATGAGAAGCTCAGTTGTTTGTTTTAGCTTTATATTTTGTTTGCAAAAAATAAATCTGTCCCCTTTTTCTTTTTTTCTTTATTCAAAGAAGTACCTGAAGCCAACTGTTCCATTCACACCAAACTCGGTTGCAGGCATAAGGTCAAGTAACGGGCTAATTTCTATGAACATATCCATGATTGTTCCCGGGAAAGGATAGGTTATTCCGAGGGGTATGCGAATGCCAATTCTGCTTTTACCTTTTTCAAACTTAATGCGTCCTCCAATACCATAGTGGAAAAAATACAGCTCCTCCTGAACTCTTCTGTGGAGAAGGTAGTCAACATGCACGTGGAGCGCACTTGGTCTGGTAAACGACCAGGCAGCAGCACCGGCAAATGCAGAGTTTTCATCCACCCACCTCTTGAAGCAGATGCCAGTTGGCTCACCCACGACAATACCGAGACCAAACCCCTTTTCCTGGGCAGCTGCAGCGCTCCCAAAGACAAAAGCTGTCATGGCGATAACCGCACATGCAAGGCTCACTAATGTCTTTCTCGCCCACCAGCTATCTACCCTGGATTTTCTTACCGATTTGTTTTTATCCATCGTCTATCTCCTTGCGGAAGCTCATACCTACATAATACCAGAAACTTCTCTCCTGTAAAGTTGGCAAGAAAAAAAGAAAAAAAGGGGACAGATTTATTTATGAAAATATATGGGAAAAATAAATCTGTCCCCTTTTTTTACTTGCCTACAATCCTTTTTATGGTAAGATAAAAATCAGAAAACTGTTCTGTGAAAATCAGTAAAAATAGATTAACCGAGCTTCATAAAGAATATAAAGACATTTGTACGCTGTGGGTGCCACAAAGTGTTTATCAAAAAAACCCATTTTCTTGTTATCAGGAGGAAAAAAGACCAATCTGGCACATGCACATTTTGTAAGACAAAAATTAGCGGTATATGACAATGAAAAAGCGTGTTAATCTTGCCATATTGACGATGGGATTCAGCGGGCTTGTTGCCCAAATGCTCCTTTTGAGGGAGCTTTTGATCGTTTTTTCAGGCAATGAACTTTCCATCGGCATTATTCTTGCCAACTGGCTCATCCTTGAGGCATTTGGTGCTTTCTTCCTGGGTAAAAGAGCCGAAACTACGAAAAGAAAAGTGGAAACATTTGCAATCATCGCCATCATATTCTCGTTATCCTTGCTGGCGGCAGTGTATTCCACACGCATCTTAAAAAACATTTTAGGTGTTTCTATAGGTGAGGGACTGGGGCTTCTACCCATACTGTATTCATCGTTTCTCATACTATTACCCACAAGCGTAACGCACGGAGCCCTCTTTACTTTTAGCTGCAAGATTTACTCCTCATTTTCCCGCGCCGATGCATCGTCTGTTGGCAAGGTTTATGTGTATGAGACAGTTGGGACAGTTGTCGGTGGGATAGTCTGGACATATCTTTTGATTCCGTACTTCCACGCATTTCATATGGCAGCAGGGCTTGCTGTATTAAATTTTTTTGTATGCACCCTTCTCCTTATCCCCTACTGGAGGAACGGTAGATTTCAGAAGACAGTTACAACAGTCTGCTTTTTATTTTTGTTCCTGGGAATTTTTTCTATTTTTGCTGGAGGAGCGGATAGACTCCACTCCTCCTCAATTAAAACCCAGTGGAAGAATCAGAATGTAGTCCATTATCAAAACTCTATATACGGTAATATCTGCGTTATTGAGAGTGGTGGACAGTATACTTTCTTCTCGGATGGTATTGTTCATACTATAACACCTATTCCCGATATAGTATTTGTTGAAGAATTTGTACACCTTGCCTTTCTTTCGCATCCTCACCCTGAAAGTGTGCTTATTGTAAGTGGTGGAGCGGGAGGGATAATAAACGAGGTGTTAAAGCATCCCTCAGTAGAGCTGGTTGAATATGCTGAACTTGACCCGCTCATTCTTGAGCTTCTGCGAAAATTTCCAACACCCTTAACAGAGGATGAACTCACCGATAACAGAGTAACAATAAAGCACATTGACGGCAGACTTTTTCTTAAAATGACGGAGAATCAATACGATATAGTCCTGGTTGGTCTGTCAGAGCCATCAGATTTGCAGACAAACCGCTTTTTCACCAAGGAATTTTTTTCTCTGGTAGAAAAGAGACTGACCGAAACTGGTATACTTGTTATTGGTTTGCCAGGTTCTTTGGCTTACCTGAGTGACGAATTGAAAAATCTTAATGCCTGCATCTTGAATACGCTTCATGTGGTCTTCCCTTATGTGCGGGTAATTCCTGGAGATGGCACGAATATATTCCTTGCATCACATTCTGATGAAGTCTCCTTGATTGACAAAATGCGGCTTGCTCAGAGATTAGAGGAACGAAATCTCAGGGCAAATCTACTTATCCCACGCCATATTGAGTATAAGTTGCACCCACAGTGGGTGGATTGGTTTTTGCAGTTCGTTGAAGGGGGGACTCAAAAAATAAATCATGACTTCAAACCTCTGGGGCTCTTTTATAGCATATCCTACTGGAATGCAATCTATACACCGTATTTGAGCACGCCATTTAGGTGGCTTGAAAAAATAAATGTGTGGATGTTTGTTGCATTCTTCCTTCTTTTTGTCGGTCTTTTTCTCCTGGTGCGCAGGAAAAAACCAGGATTCCTTCCCTCTGGCGTTCCCTTCTGTGTAGGGACAAGCGGCTTTGCCGGCATGATGTTTGAACTTACTTTGATTTTTACATTCCAGGCAATTTACGGATATGCCTTTGGCTGGATTGGTCTTCTGGTGGCATCTTTTATGGCAGGGGCAGCCTGCGGTGCAATGAAGATAACATCTATGCTGCCAGGCATACAAAGAGACGGAAGATTTTTTATACACATTGAGCTTGCAATAATCTGTTTTTCTCTCCTTCTTGCCTTTGTATTCTTTCTTCTGCGTCCGTATCTGGATAGCCCTACCATATTCTTTTTTCTAAGGATACTATTTCTATGCTTTTCCTTTATAAGTGGGCTTTTAATCGGTAGTCAGTTTCCACTGGCAAATAAAATCTATCTTAAAGGAAAGGCAAGCTTTAGCAAAACAGCCGGTCTTCTTTACAGCAGCGACCTTGTGGGCGGATGGCTCGGAGGCGTTGTAGGTGGGGTTGTTCTTTTGCCTGTACTGGGACTTTTTGGCGCCTGCATGGTAGTTTTTTTGCTTAAATTGAGTAGTTTCATCATCATAACCTGGCAGGTTGGAAAAGTTAGATAAAAGGGTCTATGTATTCTTGCCAAAGGCTTGATAATAAGCCAGGGAGGAGGTATAATTAGGTATGATGAAGCATACATTGTTTGTAAAAACACTTACAGGGATTGTTGTTGGGATTATGGTCGTGTTTGCATTGTTGCACCTGGATTTTAGAGAGAAGCAGAGTGAGGAAAGCTTTGAAAGAAGAGCTTCTGAGCAAAGAGAAGCTATAGCCCAAAAATCTGCTGCCACAGATGCTGGTTTTGAGCCCGCGTACCTGGAACTTCACAGGAGTGGAGAGCTTGGAAGCCGGGCGGAAAAACTGTGGCAGGTAATGGAAAGCTGCAGGCTTTGCCCCAGAAAGTGTGGTGTCAATCGTCTTGCCGGGGAAACGGGATTCTGTCGTGCACCGGGCAAAGAGCTCTACATCTCATCATACCATGCGCATTTTGGCGAAGAAAGACCGCTTGTTGGAAGGGGTGGCTCAGGGACCATATTTTTTACACACTGCAACTTAAAATGTATGTTCTGCCAGAACTGGACAATAAGCATTCTTGGCAGGGGCTCTAAGAGCGATACGGAGAGACTGGCTGATATGATGCTTGAGTTGCAAAAAAGAGGGTGTCATAATATAAATGTTGTCACTCCTACCCATTATTCTGCACATATTCTCAAAGCCCTTGATATAGCTGCAGGAAAAGGGCTTCAGCTACCAATTGTATGGAATACATCTGGCTGGGAACGCCTTGAGATACTCAAGCTTCTTGATGGAGTCGTTGATATTTACCTGCCTGATTTCAAATACTGGGATAGCGAAATGGCAGCAACGTATTCCTCTGGAGCGAGGAGCTATCCGGAAGTTACCAAAGAAGCAATTCGTGAGATGCACCGCCAGGTAGGAGTGGCAAAGCCTGCAGAAGATGGTATTATATACAGAGGGTTGATGATTCGTGTTTTAGTGATGCCGGATAGGGTCAGTGGCTCGGAGGAGGTTATTGAATGGATAGCAGAAAATCTGCCAAAAGATACCTATGTCAATATTATGGCGCAGTACAGCCCACAATATAAAGCATTTGATTATCCCCAAATATCCAGGAGAATTACTGCTGAAGAATATGAACGTGTTGTAGGTAGAGCGCGCGAAGTAGGACTTACCAATCTTGATATTCGGGGGTTCTGGTGGCTGGGAAGATGAAAGGTGTTTTTACATCGTTATATGCGCATAGGAGACTAAAAAAGGAGACAGATTTATTTATTGAAAATTGTAACTGAAATAAATCTGTCTCCGCAGGAAAATTACCTCTTAAAGAAAAATCCGTGTCAAGTCATTTAACTATGTAACCCAATGACCTCCTGTTGGGTCATATAAGATGTAACCGAACGAGGTGTTTGCTTTTTGTAAGGTTTAACATCTTCTATGTTGTTTTTCTCCCGGTAAGTTTTGCGCCTCTCCGGCATGGCTTCGGCGATGTTCTAATCTAACGTCTCGATTGGCTGCCACTGGCGTCTCTCTCCCTTCTGGATAACGTGCCCCAAGCCAGGGAAGGGGAAGTGAAAAGCGAGCACCAGCGCATTCTCAGCCGTAGCCCTGTTCAGAAGTCGGCGCCTGGTGGCTACGACTTGCTCGGGAGCACAATCGACCGCTGCATACCATTCTGGCTGCTCCAGATGGATAGGATGGAGCGCTGCATCGGAGATGTATAGCAGTTGCTTGCCTCCCGAGGAAATGGCTAGCGCCATGTGACCAGGTGTGTGGCCCGATGCCGCCACAGCTTGGATACCGGGCAGGATTTCCGTTTCATGATGAATGAGGTCGAGTTGGCCCTGAATTGGTGGGAGGTTCTTGCGTGCGAATTTCAAGAGGACTTCTCGGACGTGTTCATCTAGCTCCAGTTCCGCCCGTTCTGAGGTCCAGAAGTCCCACTCGTCTTTCCACATGACGAAGCGAGCATTGGGGAAAGCTGGCTCGCCCCCCTCAACAGTGTTCCCACCGATGTGGTCTGGATGTCCATGCGTGAGGATGACCGTGTCAATGTCCTCAGGTGTAATCCCTTCAGCATTTAGGTTCTGGATAAGTTTTCCTGTTTTTGGGCCAAGGCCATCAGCACCTGTATCCACCAGCACCCGGTGCTTGCCAGTGTCGATCAGCAAACAGATATATGGGCTTACCCACTCTACCCATCGTTCTGGCTGGAGGTTGTGTTCGCGAAGTACCTCTTCAAGGAGTCCTTTTGGCGCATTCCCAAAAAGAAAAGTAGCAGGAGGTGGAAAGGTGGGAGGTGTGTATGTGTGGGTGCCGTCACTGACAGCCATACATTTGAAATTACCTATCTTGAAGGGAAAGCTTTCGTTACTCATAATTATACTCCTTGCTCATATTTATCATTGATTAGGCGATGGACTGACCATCATTTTTTATTCCTCCCCAACCATGGAATAAACATAGGGACCCTATTCCCGTATTCAACATACTCCCTACCAAGGCGTTTCTCCAGTTCTGGCTCTTCAATTGCTTTTAACTCCAACACATTAAGTAGAATAAAAAGTGGAGTGAATATAAAAACGAGAGAAATTGATCTAAATAAAAAACCGAATCCAAACAGCCAGATGAATATACCGGTAAGCATGGGGTTTCTAACATAGGCATAGGGACCAGCAGTAACCAGCTTAGGAGGCGGATGAAAAGGCACGGGTGTTCCCTTTATTTTGAAAAAATGCAAAGCTGACCATAGGATTAAGAATAAACCTATAGCAATAATTGGCACAGACACAGTGATATTCAATGGTGTGGAAAGAAATTTTGGAAGTCCTAAAAATTTATCCATCCAAAGAGAGATTGCAATGAATAGAACTATAACAGTAAAATATAAGACTCCTCCTACTGGAGTGAGAAAAACTCGAATCTTCTTACCACTTGTCGCTGACCTATAGATGAGATTAATCCATCTCTCACGCAATCTCATAACAAATCTTCCTTTTCTTCCTTATCTATTCACCTCCTCGTTTTTTTAATGGTACATTCTCTGTTGAGATACGGCTCTCGAGCTCGGGTTAAACTGAAGATTGTAGAAATTAGCGTACCTTCCACCTTTTCGCAGGAGCTCTTCATGAATTCCTTCTTCCGTAATTCTGCCATTTTCTACAAAAAGAATTCTGTCAGCCCCTATAATGGTGCTGAGTCTGTGAGCGATGGCAATACAGGTTTTGTTCTTCATTAATTTATCAAGGGCCTCCTGGATGAGAAGCTCAGTTTCTGTATCAACCGAAGAGGTTGCCTCGTCAAGGATAAGTATAGGGGGATCCTTCAGTATAGCTCGTGCTATAGAGATGCGTTGAGCCTGACCTTTGGAGACTTTAGCCCCTCTTTCCCCAATCTCTGTATCATATCCATCAGGAAACTCTTCCACAAACTGGTGAACATTGGCCTGTTTTGCTGCTTCTATGATTTCCCCTTTGGAGGCATCCAGGCGACCATAGCATATATTGTTCAGCAGAGTATCGAAGAAAAGATAGTCGTCCTGCATGATAATTCCAATCTGAGCTCTTAGAGAGTGAAGCTTGATATCTCTTATATCTTTCCCATCAAGTAGGATGTTTCCTTTGTAAGGTTCATAAAAGCGAGGGATAAGTGCTGTAATCGTGGTTTTTCCTGCCCCGGAAGGTCCAACCAGAGCAATAGTTTCACCCGCACGGATAGAAAAATTTATGCCCTTTAGAGCAGTCTCCTCATCGTACTTGAACCAAACATCTTTAAACTGGATGTCTCCCCTCACTTCCTTCAAAGTAACAGCCTGTGGTGAATCTTCAATATCAGGATACATATCCATATACGTGAAGAATCTTTCAATTCCAGCCAGAAAACGCATAACTGTCTCACTGAGCATTGAAATTGCAATGAGAGGCCACATAAACCGCTGCAGATACATGACAAAAGCAGTAAGGGTGCCAATTGTCATTACCCCTTCTATCACCTGGTAGCCACCATAACTTACCGTGACAGCGAGGGAAATACCCAGGATAAGTATGGAAATGGGAAATAGCCAGGACATAGGGCTGATCACTTTAACTCTGCTTTTATAATGTTCCAGATTTTCTCTGTCAAATCTTCCCATTTCATAATTTTCTCGCACAAATGACTGGATAATTCTCATACCGGATAGATTGTCCTCTGCTCGGGCAACAAAGGAAGCCATCTTCCCCCTCACCTCCCGGGACCCTTTAAACATCTTGAGAGAAAGAAGGTAGACGCAGATAGCTATTGCAGGCACTATGAGGATTGTGGCCAGAGCAAGTCTCCAGTTGAGGTACAAAACCATCACGATGGTGAGCACTATGAGGCATCCATTGGCAATTATATTTTCCGGACCATGGTGTATTATCTCCTGAACCACGTTTAAGTCATCTATTATTCGGGAGAGAAGCTCGCCAATCCTTATGTTGTCATAGAATCTAAAGGAGAGTTTTTGTAGATGAGCATAAAGATTGTTTCGCAAGTTATATGTGACTTTTTGGGCAATAATGTGGCCCCAGAAGGTTCGAAGTTTGTCTATTACAGCAATGAAAACAAACACTACCACGATGATACTTCCTATAAGAAAGACGAGGCGCATATCCTTACCCAGTATTCCCCTATCAATGAGCTCTTTAACAAGGACGGGCGGCATAATCAAAGCCACTGCAAATAGAACATGCAGGGCCCATATGGTAAAAATTTTCCCCTTAAAAGGTGTAGCATACTCCTGATAGAATCTTTTTAACAGGCACCATCCCTTTTCTATCCTGGTTTTTACTGGCATCTTTTCTCTTGAGTCTCTTGAAAGCATGGTATTACCCGAGCACTTCGTGAACCTCTTTTTTAAGTTTTTCTTTAATTTTTGTTTTCTATAGACAGCAGTTCTCAAAAAAAGGGGACAGATTTATTCATTGAAAATTGGAGCTACAATAAATCTGTCCCCTTTTTTTTGTTTATCAACTCCTCCTAAATAAGGGGAAATATTTCTTCTACTACACTTTCTAAAGCTTTAGCAATCTCTATCTTCTCATCTTCGCTAACCTTAATGAGTCCTCTTTCTACTCGAGAGACCCACCAATGAGATTTATTTACCTTTTTACCTACACCATGTTGAGTGAGTCCTTTTCTTAATCTTATTTCTTTGACGTTGTTTCTGTGAAAAGTTATTTTCTCCTCCCTTTTATACAGTAGTTCTTTAATTTTATGGGTGACTACAAGTACTGACAAATCCTTTTCTAAAGTAGCTTTCCCAGAGGAAGATGGTCTCCGTGATTTTCCGTTGAACCCAAACAAAGTATTGCTTTGTCGAAATCAACTTTTTTGTAGGTATATCCACTCATATCGGATAAAAGAAAGTTTTCCATAGCCAGCCTCTTTCATGAAAAGGTTGTGTTTCAGGCAAGATTATTATCGCACGAGATGGGGAAAAGGTCAAGCTACTACTCTTTCAGTTGATTACAATGATGCTGCACGCATCAAAGCGGACTGGTCATCAGCTGAACTTAAATGTCAAGGTTTGACCCTCTATTTTTTACGCAAACGAATATTGTTAGGAGTTACCTCTAAGTATTCATCTTCTGCCATAACCTGCAAAGCTCTTCCAATAGTTAGTGTAAACGGAGGCACTAAATCGGTTGCTTCGTCTGAAGAAGATGAACGCATATTGGTAAGCTGCTTACCTTTGGTTGGATTCACCGCCATTTCTTCTCCCTTTGAAGTATTACCAATTACCATTCCGTTATAAACCCTGGTTCCTGGACCAATATATAGTACCCCCCGCTTTTGCAAGCCCCATAAGGCATAGCCAAGCGCTTTTCCATTAGCCATTGAGATCATGGACCCAACGCTGCGCTTGCGAATTTCTCCTACGTAAGGACGAAAACCGACAACGCGAGACGAAATGATTCCTTGTCCCTTCGTATCTATAATAAATTGATTGCGGTAACCCAAGAGTCCGCGCGTCGGACCCTCAAAAGTAAGGCGTACGAGTTTTTCATTGTCAATAACCGCTTTTAAAACAAAACCCCTTGCACCGAGGCGTTCAATAACCATTCCCTGGTATTCACTGGAAATGTCAATAATTACTTCTTCGAACGGCTCAACTTTATTTCCATTTTCCTGGCGGATAATAACTTGCGGTTGAGAGACTTGAAGCTCGTAGCTTGACCTGCGCATATTCTCAAGCAATATTTCAATGTGCAGTTCTCCTCGCCCAAACACTTTGAAGCTGTCCGATGAATCAAAATCAACTCGCAATCCAACATTCACTTCCACTTCGCGCTTCAAGTATTCCCGTATTTTCCGTGATGTTACATACTTTCCATTTTGCCCGGCAAAAGGAGAATTGTTCACCAAGAATGTTAAGGCAATTGTCGGTTCGTCAACAGCGATAGCAGGGAGTGGCTGCACTTTTTCATCGGTTGTGATTGTTTCTCCGATATAGACATTGGGAAGCCCTGCAATAAGAACAATATCTCCTGAGCCTGCTTCAGTTGTTTCTATTCTTTCTAATCCCTTGAAGGTAAAAACTTTGGTGATTTTGCCTGACCGCATCTCGCCATTGGGCTTTTTAATAAAAACATTCTTTCCCGGAGAAACGACTCCTTCATAAACACGACCAATTGCCAATCGCCCTAAAAAATTATCGTATCCCAGATTAAACGGTTGAAGCATGAGGGGTTTTTGAGATAATCTTTGAGATGACGTGCAAGGAACATAGTCAACAACTGTATCAAGGAGCGGCGTAAGGTCGCTGGAGTCATCATCAAGGCTTTTTTTAGCAATACCTAATCGGCCAACAGTATAGACAACCGGAAACTCTATTTGCTTGTCAGTAGCCCCTAGTTCAAAGAAAAGTTCTAAAACCTGATCTTCGCAACGTTTCGGATTGGCAGCTTTTTTGTCAATTTTGTTAATCACCACGATGGGCCTGAGTCCAAGTTCCAAAGATTTTTTCAAAACAAAACGAGTTTGCGTCATAGGTCCTTCTTGAGCGTCTACAAGCAATAGAACCGAGTCTATTGAGCGCAGCACGCGCTCCACTTCTGAGCCAAAATCAGCATGACCCGGCGTGTCAACAATATTAATTTTTGTGTCTCTATAGAAAATAGCGGCATTTTTAGAATAGATAGTAAGACCGCGTTCCTGCTCAAGCGCATTTGAATCCATGGTGACTCCTTCTTGAATAGCTCCAGTTTGACGCATTAATGCATCGGTTAACGTGGTCTTTCCATGGTCAACGTGAGCAATAATAGCAATGTTTCTGATTTCCATAAAAAGAGCTCCTATGGCCCTATAACTGGTAATTGTAATACTACGATACTTTGTTATGCACAAGTTCTTGATTGGCTATTTTCTGAATCTTGCCCGATTTATTGTGCAATTTTTCCATATTTACATAACGCATCTTTTTAATTTTAGTATATTTAACTTCAATTGCAATCTTAAAACAACTACCCAATAACATTAAATCAGTCAGGGAACATTTGAAAAAAACGAAAAAAGGGGACAGATTTATTTATTTTCCAAGAGTTTTCTCACGTCAAGCAGGACTTCAGTGCTTTTACATTCACCTGATATTCATGAGCTTATCAAATCCTGCGATTTTGAACACTTTCTTTACCGAAGGACACACATTGGTGAGCGAGAAACATTCCCTGCCTTTTTCTTTAGAGATCTGGAGACAAATTCGCAAGAAAGCTGAGGAAATGTAGGCAGTTTTTTGCAAATCAAAAATAACCTCTCTTCCCGATTCCTCAATCTTCTGGAGAAGCTCATCGCTATTTTCCGCACAATAATTGGTATCCAGTCGTTCCGGGAAAGAGCACACCAAGTATTTATCTTCCATGTTAAACTCAATCATCAATTACCTCCTCCTGGTTTCTAATAATTACGGTTAAACTGCTGTTCAATAGTATTCGCATCAAGCGATTCATTAAAGTACAAACTGGTATCAAACCGCCCTATGCGTTCGTTGATTCTTCTACGGGCAATGCGCTGAATATTGAGCAAATGTGTGGCAGTAACATTATCGGTGGTGATGTTTTTCCCACCAGTTCCACAACCTAAGGTGAATGAGGGATGAAGCGTGTTGTATATTCCTCCTACCGCTCCTTGGGAAGAAGGCGTATTAACGACGATACGCCCGGCATTCATGAGACAGGCAAACTGCTTGATTCTCTCCTCATCGTTGGAAAATAGACTCACCGTGTGTCCTATGCCACCGTGAAAATTGAGATCAATACAGAGCTTTACCGCTTCCTCAAAATCATCTACGATGTAAAAAGCAAGAATTGGTGCCAGAATCTCAGAGGAAAGTGGATACTCATACCCCACTCCTTTCAGAGGGGCAAGCAGAACAGATACGTCGGAAGGAACCTCAATGTTGCACATCTTGGCAATGACTCGTGCTGATTTTCCAACGATATTTAGATTCATTACTCCTCGTTCCCGATCGAAGGCTACCGCCTCCAGATGTTTAATTTCTTCATCAGATAAGAAATGGCCCTTGCGCTTTTTAAACTCCCCTATTACCTTATCGGCAATACATCGCTCTACTACAATTGCCTGTTCGCTGGCACAGACAGTTCCGTTGTCAAAGGTCTTGGACATAAGAATCTGCTCCACGGCGAATGTAACATCAGCACTCGGTTCTATGTACACAGGCACATTTCCCGCTCCAACCCCAAGCGCAGGAGTTCCCGAGCTATATGCTGCCTTCACCAATCCACCTCCTCCAGTTGCAAGAATAAGGGCAAGATTTTTATGTGCCATGAGTGCTTGTGTCTCTTCTCTTGAGGTCTGTGCCAGCCACTGGATACAATCTTCCGGAGCATCTTCTTGTAAAGCTGCCTCATAACAAATGCGAGCTGCTTCAATGGAGCTTTTCACTGCCATTCTATGTGGACGGATAATAATGGGATTTCTCGTTTTCAGGGCAATGAGTATTTTAAATATTACCGTAGATGTGGGATTGGTTACCGGGGTTATGGCAAGTATGGGCCCAATTGGCTGGGCAATCTCCACGATTCCCCGTTCGTCGTCTTCCGAGATAATTCCAACTGTCTTCAGTTTTTTGATGTCTTCATAGACAAGCTGAGTAGCGACAACATTCTTGATTACTTTATCTTGCCAGCTACCCATTCCTGTCTCCTGGTGTGCCATTTTCGCCAGTTTCACGCGATGATTGAATCCCGCCTCGTATACCGCCCGGGTAATACGGTCGGTATGCTCCTGGTCAAGCTGACTGAAGATAGCCGCAGCCCGAACTGATTTTTCCATCACTTCGTCCGGATTAACAACCCTTGCCTCATCCATTTTTCTCTCCCTCCTAAATGAATGTCAAATGCTCAAGACCTGACCCTTTTTTATTTAGTTGTAGAAAAATACCTGGGTTGATTTTCGTTCTTTCAATAAAAATTTTTCAACTGAATCCATGTCTGTTTCCTTGATTTCACCAAGCCTTTCTGTGTCACCTATTTTCTCGGTTAGCCATTTTACTATTGGTCTCACTTTATCTTTTTGGTTTAGCCACCCCCGGGAAAGTTCAAATATTATCACAGCATTCTTAAATCCATTATTTTTTAAAAGCACAAACATATTTTGAACTTGTTTTTCTGTCATTATATCGGGATGGATTTCAATAAGAAGTTTTAAATCTTTTGTGCCGAGAACTTCTTGCATCCCATCTAATATGGCATATTCATATCCTTCTACATCCATTCGAACTAGATTGGGTATTTTTTTACCTTTTAGAAAGTCGTCCATGCGCACTATTTCAATTTCTTCTTTTTTAAAAAAGTGCATACCTGTTCTGTCTATAAGAGAAGACCAGTTTCTTTTTTTGCTAACATTAATCAACGCTTTGCCACTATAGCTACCAGCACCTAAATTATAGCAGTCAATATTTTTAATATTATTTAGTTCAATGTTTTTAATTAGATTCTCATAGCTACTTGAGACAGGCTCAATTGCATAGACACGTCCGTTTTCACCAACTAACCGCGACTCAAGCAATGCATAATATCCGATATTTGCACCTATATCTAAGACAGCGTCTCCTTTTTTCAAAATATTTGAGGTTAATAAATAATTCGTTAAAAAGATTTCTCTTTTTCCATAATAATACAAATCCCTTGATAGCCCTTTGTCGTTTTTTAAATCTAAGAACATTTTAAATCCGTTTATCTCTTTTATAATTGAGCGTGGCAAATGTCTCTTTTTTAATTCAATCATAAAATCATTCCAGGAATAAAAAAAGTCTGTCAGTAAAGATCTTATTAACTTGTAGCTTTGCGTTTTAAAACCATCTTTTTCTAATTTATATTTGATAAGCTCTGTATTTAGGCCGCTCTTCATGTATAAGCTCCCAAGTATTTTTCTCTAATTCATTAGCTAAAATATATTAAACATAGCAAATAATGTCAACGATGTATACACCACTTACTTTGTAATTTATTAGACCATAGAAAAAGGGGACAGATTTATTTATTGACAAGACATCTTATTTGTGTAAAATGAATTCATGCCAAGAACATCACGAATAATATTACCTGACTATCCGCACCATATAATTCAAAGAGGTCATAACAGAGATGTAGTATTTACAAGTGACGAGGATTACCTTTATTACCTTAAAAACCTTAAGGGATTAAAGCAGGATTTGGGATGTAAAGTTTATGCTTTTTGTCTTATGACTAACCATTATCATCTAATAGTCAATCCGGGTAAGGAAGCACAAAACTTGGCACTATTAATGAAACACCTCTCTGGAAGACAAACCCGCTATGTAAATAAAGTAAAGAAACGAAGAGGAACTCTATGGGAAGGTAGATACAAATCCAGCCCTATCAGGGAAGATGAATATCTTTTAGCCTGTTGTCGTTATGTGGAACTTAATCCTGTAAGAGCTGGGATGGTAGATGAACCCACAAAGTACAAGTGGTCAAGTTACAGACATAAGGTAGGGTTAGAGAACCTTGAGTGGTTAGATTTAGACCCTTGCTATAATAGTTTAGGCTTAACCGAAGATGAGCGTAGAAAAAGGTATAAGGAGTGGGTCGAAGGTGACATTCCAGAGGGAGAATGGGAGATAATTCGAAAAGCAGTCCAGAGAGGACAGTTAACAGGTAGTATCCGATTTGTTGAAGACGTTGCCAGGAAAATTAGAAGAAGAATTGAGTTTAGAGGACAGGGAAGACCAAAGAAGAAAAAATAAATCTGTCCCCTTTTTTTTGAGCTAATCGCTCTTTTTCTGGCAAGACTTTTCCAGTGGTCGGGTCAATTGCCACATAGCAACCTTCAACAGGAGCGGTAACCACATCTCCCTTCGCAACTTTAGAACCACATAAATGAGGCGCATCTAAAATTCCTGTTCTCACTGCTTTTTCCAGCACAATCGGGTCAATCAAAGGGTCTTCCACTTCCCTGCCAAGCTCCTGAATAGCTTTTATAATCAGGTTTGCCTCTTCCATAAGCTGCTCTTTACGCCGATAAACCGCCGAACAATCTACCACATCTGGTAACCCTTTTATCGCTAAACGAATTGCACCGCGTGTTATTCTACAACTTTCCAGAATCTCGCTCGCACCAGCGGCATAATTTGCTTCACAATAACCAACAACATGCACAATATGGGGCTTAAGAGCCATACCAATGGTAATTGATGCTGCCAACTGTCCTTTTGCTGCATCAAGCTCAGATGCCATACTCCTTAAGCCTGTTCTTATCTGGCGAAAAGATGTGAAATGCTCATTATGAAGAGCCTCAATCATCTCCATCTTGGCAAGCATCTTAGCTAAATCCATTGCCGGGCTCATTTCAGGAGGGGTATTCAGCATATACTGGGAGACGTAGTGTCTGACGCCCAGTGCTCTGGCATTATAGGCTGCCAAAAAAGAAACTGCCACGGCAACAGCATCGTGAGCATCGCGCAGGCTCCACTGATGTGAATCGTTGACTTCCACAGGTATTTTCTTTTGAGCATACCATTTAATCGTTGCCTGATTTTCCTTAATAGCTTCTAAAAGTGGTCGCTCTGAGCGTTTATCCAGCTCACTATACCAGAAAAGGGGAATTGCTCCCCAGGCAATGTTGAGCGTTTCAACACTCATCTTCGCCCACTGGATAAGGTCGTTTGTTCCCGCGTAGCAGCGAACAAGTGGAAAATTTCCACAACGAGTAGCCTGGTAAATTGCCCGAAGCTCTTCCGGTGTGCGGACAGGCACACCACCTGCACCATGACCTGTAGTTGGCATATCCCGGGGACGAAAGAAATATTCCTGGGCATTTTGGTCCGGGGCTATGCTTAACACGTCCAGTTCTTGAGAAAGCGCTATCTGGCGAGCTGCTTCTATCGTTTTCTCTAAAGTATTTAAGCCAAGATGATGCCGAAGTAGTGAAAAAGGCTGCTGCTCGTTAATCCGCTCTACCAGGCTCTTAGCAAACTGCTTAACTTTAGCCGGATGGCTCTTTTTCTTCAGATAATTAACTACTGTCTCCCGGGGCTCCTCACCGGAAAAGACTGCTTCAAATATATCTGCAGTTTGAGCTATTTCTGCTACAGGTGGAGTCCCGCCAAAAGCAAATCTAACCCCGCTTATTTTTTTCTTCTGAAGTTCCTGTTTCAAGTCTCGGAAAAGCTCCCGGGCAACCTCGGGAGTCAGTCGGTAACTTACTACAGCTAACTGGGGTTTTGTTTCATATATCCTGGAGACAAATCTTTCAATGGGTACGGCTGGACCCATAAATTCGGTTTCATAGCCGAGATTTTCAGCAAGACGCAAAAAATTAAGGATACCTGCTGCATGAACACATTTTCCAAGACAGGCTCCTAAAATTCGTGGTGAGCTCATTATTTTCTTCCTTCTTCTACTAACCTGCGAATTTGTCTAACTGTAAGCCCTGCCAGCCCAAGCTTTTCTACAGTTCTCCCCTCTGCCATATAATTGCGATTATGCAAAATACTGGCAAGATGAATAATTGCTTGTATTGTGGGTACCGGCACTGAAAATTGGTCACCCAGAGAAGCAATAGGCACAAGGCTTGTAGGAACATCCTCGGTGACATAACGATGATTGATAGTATTGGGAGCCTTGATTCCTCTATAGCCCTTATTTGCCTGCATAGCTTCGTAGAGATTATCCCCGGCTACACCATAGGCTTGATAAAGCCATTCTCTGGCACTAAGAACTCTTATACCTAATGCTTCTGCCACTTTAACCCGTTCTGCATCTAAATGTTCCAGAACTTTTGCCACGGAAAGACTTGCACCTTCGTGATAGTATTCAAAGATTCCCTTACGCTGTTCAATCCAGGCAACATTGAGCACAGTTAAAGCGGGGTGAAATACTGCACCAATATTACTTAAACTCGTCTTCAATACATTATCTCCGGGGATAAACTGGGGTAAAACTTTCTTGAAAGCAACAAGCACATCCGTAATATGATAGGCAGGAAGAGTTGCCACAGGAACCGTGTTTTTAATTCCAAAAATCCGAACCTGGCCAGGATTGGTTATACGGCAGGCATAGATAAGAGTTTCTGCTTCAGCCAGAAAGTAATAATTGGGAACCTTTAATTGGCGAAAAACTTCGTCAAACTCTAACGCACCTCCGGTTCTACCCGGGTTTAAAACTACAACCTGGCCATCTGTTAAGTGTGAACCAAGCATTCTTGCTACCTCGCGGTGGCCCGTAGCAGGAATAACCACCATTACGAGTTCTACATCAGATAATGCTTCTCCAAGATTAGTGGTAACTAAATTTAATCTGGCAAAACCATTTACTGCACCCGTAACCTGAATGCCACCCGACAATTTGATAGCTGATAACCGCTCTTCACTTCTATTAAAAAGTTTTACCCGGCAGCCAATAAGTGCAAGATGTCCTGCCATAGCCAACCCGCCGTTCCCTGCGCCAACCACGCACACCGAAGGCATACCCTCAGGCATCTCTATCTCACCCAAACTTTCTTCCCGTGCTTTTAGAAAATTAAGAATTTCTTCTGGTGATTCGAGCTTGTTTAAAGTCCTTATAATGCCAGGCATGCTTAAGATATGCCCCAGCCTGGCAAGAATTTTTAGTTGAAGACTCTCTCCATTTATCCTTCCCAGTATGAGAAAAATTAAATTAACTGGTTTGCCATTAATAGCCTGAAGGCCAATACCAGTTCGGCTTCTTCCAAAGGCAATCATTGGCTGATGAACAGCGCTGGAACAGGTATGAGGAATAGCTACTGCCTGTCCTATACCGGTAGTTCCCTTTCGTTCCCGGGCGAGCAAATCTTGTAAGACTATATCTGAGCGGGTTAATCTACCCGCATTTTTGAGCGCTTCTATCAACTCTGTAAGCACTTCTTGTTTCGTGCATCCAGCAAGCTCTGTCAAAATTGCCTCTTTGACGATTAGTTCATGAAGTTGCAAAGTCATCACCCCGCTACTTATTAATAATAACACCGTTCTAAAAAATAAAGCATTTTCGCAAATGAGTTATAAAGCTCTAACAATCAATTTATCCAACAGCTGGCGATATTTTGGCTTTTTGAAAAATAAAAAAATAAATCTGTCCCCTTTTCTCTTCTTTTCTCCTACTCCCATACTATATCGCTTATTATTGAGTTAGGAAAGCCACGACGCAGGAGAAACCGGTATATTTTAGCCAGTTGTTTTAGCCTCTCTTCTTCCCCTAATCCTTTCTGGAAAGGTAGATATTTTTTCCGGTAAAGGAGCTTGAGAGCCATTTCCTTCTCATCAATCTGAACAAATAACTGGTTACTAATTTCTGCTATGATTTTTTCACTTACACCCTTTTTTCTCAATCCATACTCAATTCTTTTACGCCCAATCCCTCTCTTGATATTAGCTCTTGCCCATTCCCGGGCAAATCTTTCATCGTCTATAAACCTCATCCTTTCTAAATACTGAAGAATATGCTCAATTACCTCTTCGGGGTACTGCTTTTTCTTAAGTTTTTCCTCAATTTCCAGTTTGCTTCTATCGCAATAGGTTAAAAGGTGGAGCGCATAGTTTTTTCCTCTTCTTACATATTCTTTCCAATCATCCTCATTCATTTTTTATTTTTGCAAATTAAAAAAATAAATCTGTCCCCTTTTCTATCTTTTCTATGGTGTAAACCCTATTCCTGGTTGAGGCTCATCAATTGGCTCAATCTTTTTGCCTATCTTTTGCTCGTACTTGCTCAGGTTATCGTTTAAAGCATTTACGATTCTTCTTAAATGACCAGGGCTGATGACTATGCGCGCGGTTACAATCCCCTGGGGCGGAAAAACATTCATAAAATCAAGCAAAAACTCCTCCTGGGTATGGGTAACTCGCATAGCATTTGCATATACTCCGGCAAGAACATCATCCGTGATTTTAATGCCTATCTTTTTTTGTTCGGGCATAACTACTCACTCCTTTTTGCACGAAACCCATCCTATTCCTGATTTTCTTAATCTTTGTATCTCTTCAACTTCCTTATCTACTCTGATTTGGAAGTTTCAGTTATTACTCGTTTTTTTGGCGAGCCTTCTTTGAAAAGCTCAGCTATTCCCGCGATGCTTCCCATTATACCCGAGGAATCCAGTGGCAAAAATATCTTGGTTGCCTGCCCCTGAGCAATTTCTTTTAATGCTTCTAAGTATTTGATACCAAGAAGGTCATTAGTGGGACGTCCTTCGTGGATAGCGGAGAATACTTTCTGTATCGCCTCTGCTTCTCCCTCAGCCACAGTTAACTGGCGAAATCGCTCAGCCTCGGCTACCTTCTTTACGGATTCTGCTTGTCCTTCGGCACGTAGAATCTGGGCTTGCTTGTCACCCTCAGCCGCCCTGATAGCCGCTTCTCTTTGACCATCAGCTATGGAAATCATGGCTCGCCGTTCACGCTCTGCTTTCATTTGGGTGTGCATGGATTCGGTAACATCAGCAGGAGGCTCAATTCGCTGAATTTCTACGCGAGTTATCTTGGTTCCCCACTTATCCGTAGCCTCATCCAGTATATCCCGAAGCTTGGTATTAATACTTTCCCTGGAGGTGAGACTCACATCCAGGGACATATCACCTATGACATTGCGCAGGTTTGTCTGTGCAAGCTTGGTAGTGGCAGCAAAAAAATCTGCCACATTGTAGCTCACTTTCACCGGGTCAGTAACCTCGTGGTAGATAACTGCATCAACTTCCACTGCCACATTGTCTTCGGTGATAACATTCTGAGGAGGGACATCCACTACCTGTTCTCTCATATCTACGAGTTTTATGTTTTCAATGAAAGGAATCAGGGTTGTTAGTCCACTGTCTACAGTTCTCTGGTATTTACCCAGACGCTCAATGAGCCCTTTTTGCCAGGGTCTCACAATCTTAATGCTTTTTGCCGCAACTATTAAGATAAAAATTACCGCAACAAAAATTCCTACTATCATCAGATTTTCCTCCTTTTTACAATTAGATGAGTTCCTTCAATTCTTAATACCTGCACGCGGGCACCAGCCTCAATAACTTCTCCATCTGCTGATATTGCACGCCATTGCTCGCTTTCAACTCGCACTTTACCCTTACCAGCATCAGGATTAATCATCTCAAGCACTACCCCTACCTGGTCAATAAGCCGGTCCGGTCCAACTTTTTTTCCCTGCCCCCTGCTAATCCGCTCAGCGAATCGTCTGGAGAATACAAGACAAATGGCAGAAATTATTATGAAAGCCGCCCACTGCCACGCCATAGACAGGCCCAAAGCTGCGAGAAGAGAGGCTCCTGCACCTCCCACGCCAAACCAGAAAATGAAAAAACCAGCAGTGAATATCTCAACAACTATACAAACAGCGGCCAGAACCAACCACAGAATCCAGGGGCGCAAGATTTGCTCAATCCCATTGGCAGGAGTTGACACCACTTGAGCTTCTGCTAAATCAAACCTCTTCAACAGCTCCTGAAGATTTTCTGCCTGTGCATCGGCAACTTTGTGTTCCAGTGCTTCATGGGTAGTAAGAGTTAACACCTTGCCTTTATCAACCAGATTAAGTATCTCTACCTCTTCGTCCACCATTGCTTCTGCTATTTGTGCGGGACGGTCGTTCCTTTCGGCTGTTGATTTCATCTCCTTTCGCCAGTATGATATAACTTTCTCTGATGCCCTTTTGCCTAAAAAATCTACCGGGGTAGCAGCACCAATCGTTGCTCCGGGAGCCATAACAATTTTCCTGGCGGCTAACGAGATGAGTGCACCGGCTGATATCGCTCTCTTATTGATAAATGCAATAGTTAGAATTTCAGAGTCAAGTATGAGGTCCCGCGTCTCAGTGGCAGCAGCGAGCTCACCCCCAAAAGTGTTAATCTCCAGTATTATGGCGCTTGCTTTTGCCTGCCTGGCACCATCAATTCCCCGAACAACCAGTCGGGGGATTTTAGAGTTGATTGTTCCTTTGATTGGAATGAGATACACAACGTCATCTGCTTTAGCTGTTGCGCTGAAAGCTGTTAAGATAAACACAAAGGCTGCTAAAGCGCATGAATATCTTACGATTTTTCTCCTGCCCCATTTACTACCAGGCAGCCACCCCTTCAGGATGAATAAAAAATCCTGATTTTTAA
>JACUUP010000138.1 GCA_014859225.1 Candidatus Aerophobota bacterium | reverse complement strand
ATCATATTTCGGTTACTTTTCATATGGCACAACCAGTTACCCTTTGGTTACATTAACTATTGGGACATTTGTCCCCATAGTCAGGATCATTGATAATTCTAGATTTAAAGGAACTATTGAAGGAGCTGTACCTTGAAGCTCTTTATTGAAGCCTGTTCAAGGAGTTACATAAAATAGGCTATTTCACCATTGAGGTAGTTTAAAAACTCCTCCCTTAATATTTTTAACCTATTTCAACCCACCAAAATTTCAAACAACCCACTTAACAAGTAATCTTGTGACTATTCAGGCACTCCCTATTAACTTAAAAATAGCTTAGCCCAACCCTGAAAAAATCATGTGGGATAAGGACCCCCCTCTTTCTATTTTTATGCTACCATTAAACTATGGAAAAAATCATGATTATTCAAGGGAAAAAGATAACCCCTGAAGATATAGCACTCGTTAGAGAAATGATCAGTGTCCATCCTTCCTGGGGTCGGCCCCGGCTTTCTAAAGAGCTATCCGTTCTCTGGAACTGGCGAGCGGACAACGGTCAACTTAAGACATGGCTTCTCGCAGCCTTCTTTTGAAGTTAGAAAAGCATGGTTACCTCAGTTTACCTGCTAAAAAGAGCTACTCTGGAGGAAACAAAGACCGGAAAATGTTTATTCCCTACGTTCCCCACAGCACATCTTTAGTTGCAGGCAAGCTTAAAAGCATTGCTCCTGTTAGCATCCAGCCGGTTAAAGACAAAGATCTTGTCAGGCTCTTTAAGTGTCTGCTTTCCCGCTACCACTACCTGGGCTTTGGGGGGATAGTGGGAGAGAACCTGAAGTACCTGGTTTTTGATCGAGAACAAAGACCCCTGGCCCATCTTCTCTTTGGCTTGAGCAGCCTGGAAGATAGCTCCCCGGGATAACTTTATTGGCTGCGATGTCCCCACCAGAAAGGCAAACCTTCAGTTTTTAACTAACAACAGGCGATTTTTGATTTTACCCTGGGTTAAGATTTCCCATCTTGCCAGCCACATCTTAGGGAAAGTTGCTCGGCGTATAAGCTTGGACTGGATAAAAAGATATAACCACCCCATCTTTTTGCTGGAGAGCTTTGTTGATAAAGAGCGATTTAGGGCTACCTGTTATCAATCTGCCAACTGGATCTATGTTGGCCAGAGTAAGGGACGAGGCCGAAATGACCGGCATAAGAGTTTGAAGGTACCCATCAAAGATATTTATCTTTTGCCCCTGGTAAAAAGATTTCGGGAGGTCCTAACTTGTAACTCCCGCAATTTATAGAGCCATCCCAAGGAGGCTATTTAGATTGTTAGCAAAGAGCTCTCATCAAGAAAAGTCCCCGAGGGCAAGCCTCACTGCTATAGAATCTTAGCTTGCCCTCAAAGGAGAAACTATTGAAAGATCTCACCCTCTTCTCTCTAAAGGAAGTGCTAAAAAAGCTAAATTCTATCCACGTTAAGGTTAATCTTGCCCACCAGGAGATTTTCCCTAAACAAAGATCCCGCCTTCTGTCCCTTTATCAGTACAAAAGTATCCTATGTTTGTGGAAAGCAGTGTTTAACCTCACCTCTTGCTGTACATTCTCCTATAGATGGTTGCAAGTATCTTAGTAGAGAGTGTGGTTACTGTACCCATAATCCTGTGTAGCCTATCCCAGGCTTGCCTGTGAGATTCCAAGGTCATCGGATAGGTGGAAAAAGATTAGAAATCTTCACTTAAGCTTCTGAAAGGTCAAATGGTACAGTTAAACGGTCCGATTTAGATATCCTTGAGTCTCCCTCGAGTCTATGGATTGGTTATGGCATCCATTCAGGCAACCATGGCCTGTATAGTTGCTTTTTTGAAGAGGGTGATGAAGTTCATCATGGAGTTACCCTTAACCTCATCAAATACCTTACAACCTGGGACAAATCCTACAGGAGAAAACTACAACGTCCAAAGGTGCCTGCCTTTCTCCTTTCCCTAATAAACAGGAAAAAGCTTTTCCCTAAAAGCTTCTTCTGCTCTTAATTTGGTGAATCCAGCCTCACTATGCAGGGGGTCTTTTTTGTTTTGTCAAAGAACCTTTTGTGTGAACATAATCCTCAAATATTAATCTTTTTCTGCCTAACCCACACTATTTTTCTCTCAATTTTGCTCCCATTTACCAATTTTTTATCCACTTTTCATCGAGAAAACTGAGTTCTTAAACTACCTCTCACCATTAGAAATATTTAGAGGTATAAAATTATTATTCCGCTAAAGAAAATGTCTAAAATAGCCTGTTATGAGCCCTTTTTTACGTAAGTTATCAGATAAACTGAGAAATATCAAGTTTTCTTCCTTTTAGGCCTAAATTTTGCTCTTTCTCGTGGCTATCTCCGGATGATAAAGAGTAGCTATTCTCTCATACTCTTTTACCGTGCTAAGACCTCTTCCAATGAGCTGGCTTATCTCTTTCACATCGGCTTCCTTTCGCAAGAGCATCTTTACTCTCTCATAATCAGAGATGTATCTATCCACTGAATCTAGGGAATGGCCGGTTTGCCTTGCAATATCAGGAGGAGCGGTTTTCCTCTCATACAGCTGAATGACAATTCCCTTGTGAGTTGGGGATGAGCCCTGGTCAAGAATGTTTCCTTTGAGGGGTAGAACTTCGCTTTTTTCCTTCTGGTATTCAGAGAGCTTTCTTTGGGTAGTGGTAAGACCACGGTCCATTATGGTAGCAATCTCTGCTATAGATAAAATTCCTCCCTGGTTAAAGGCAGCTTTGATCATGCGCACCATTCTAATTATCTCTTGGTAGATCCCTTCTTTTCTGGAATGAGACTTTATCCTATTTTGGATATCCTCCCGAGTAAGAAAAGGAAGTTTTACAATAGAGGTTCTCTGATCTTCTCCTTTTTTGCCATAGCTTATCTTCTTCTCAAGCTTCGAGGTGGTAGCCCAAATAAGGGTTCCGGAAGAGACAGAAGAAGGAAAAAACTGTCTGGCAAGATCCTCTATATCCTCGGCTATCATCCGGATGATTTTATGACTGCCAACGATCTTATACTCTGTTTCTAAAAGATGAATCACAGCCTGTTTAAAGTCTCTTTTGCCCATGGAAAGGTAATGCGCTCTTCTTTCTCCACTCATAGGATAGCCCCCTTTTTTAAACTGGTCTGAAGTACGTAAGAAGAGAGACTGCTTATATCCTCTATTCTATCCTGATATTGGGGTAGATTGTAGCTTTGATAAAGCTTAAGGTACTCCTCAGTTAAATGAGGGGAAATTCCCAAAAGAAAGGCTATCTCTTGAGGACTTATTCCTCTTTTAGTTAAGTTTATCATCCTGGCAAAGGTAGTAAGATATCTTTTAATGGCAAAAGGAGAATGTCTTGTTCTGCGGGAGATCTGGGTGTAGGTATACCTTTGAAGGTAAAGTTCAACAATGGCTACCTTGTGGGATTTTCCTCTGCCTATTCCCTTTATCTGCCCTCGGGTGTGGACAAGGTATCCTAATTTTCGAAGATGGGCAACATCACGCTTTATAGTACGAACATCTACTTTTAAGATGCGAGAGAGATCCTCTTGAGTGAGAATTCCTCCTTGATCCAGAGCTTCCTCCACCAATCGCAGGATACGCACCTCTCGAAGGGCAACTCTACCATGTTTTGAAAGAACATCGAGGTCTTCCTCGCCAGCATCTAAGGTTAAGGTTACCTCTACCTTTTTAAGCTGGCTTAGAGGTTTTCCTGCAGATGCATCTTTAGCAAGGACAATTTCTTTTATCTGGCCAGGGCGAATGTTTCCTGGATGAGATGCTCCTTCTAGATTAAATATCGTTTTAGCTGACTCTAATATTCCCTTTGCTTCCTTGGGAGAAAGCTCAAAGTCATTCTCAAGCTCATGTAGGAATATGTGTTCGTGGCTCTTTACTGAAAGACGAGTAATGAGATCATTCTGCGACATTTGTCCGCCTCCTTAATGTTATTTATTTACAGTGTAGCTGAAAAGCAATAACTAGTAAACGTTTCCTGAAGTATGGGGACATATGTCACTATTATATATGACTTAACGCGTTTGGTTGCATATAAAGAAAAATAGGGTATAATAA